>NZ_WYDS01000012.1 GCF_009914765.1 Halodesulfovibrio sp. MK-HDV
ATCTGATTATTATATTTTTGCAGTGCTGCGCTGTGCGTAACGCAACAGCCTTTTTCCGTACAAGGTAAATTGTACATATATATGTTGCAACTGGTGGTGGTGACTTGTTGCGTAATTCCTGTATATTGAATGTATGGCACTATAGAGGTGGGGGACGTGGCCGTAAAAGGGCTTGTCATCTCATTTAGAATGATTAGTTCTTTTGGGTACGGATAGATTGCTTAGAATTTGAAGGGCACAACAATATGTTTGGAAGATTATTTTTACTATTTACTCTCATTCCGATTCTGGAATTGTATACGCTTGTTTCTGTGGGCTCCGTAATTGGAGGCCTACCGACAATCGGAATTGTGATTCTTACTGGTGTTGCCGGTGCGTGGCTTGCCCGCATGGAAGGTTTTAATACCATGCAGAAAGTGCGGCAGTCTTTAAATGAAGGCGCCATGCCAGCAGATGAAATGGTAGAAGGTTTGTTAATCCTTATTGCAGGCTTGCTGTTGCTTACCCCGGGCTTTGTTACAGACTTTGCCGGACTCGCAATGCTTCTTCCGTTAACCCGCAAGCCTTTTGCTCGCTGGTTACGTAAGCAGTTTAACGCAGCAGCGGTGCGTGGTGAATCACAAAATCACGCAGGATTTACGTATTACACATGGCACTCTTCAGGGGGCCAGCAGAAAGACGAACAGACCATTTACAGCGAAATTCAGAATGATGCACAACAGCAGACTCAGACTCCACGGCAAGCAATAGTGATCGATTGTGAGCCAGTTGACGAAGAAAAGAAGTAGACTTGAACCTAATGAGAAAGGCTCTTCACACAAGATGTGAAGAGCCTTTCTTTTGTTTTTTTCTGAAGTCTGCTGATTAATTTTCCGGTACTGCAAGCTCCGGCGCTACCTGTGTCGCCATCGCAGCTTCTTGTTTTGCTGTAGAATCAGCCGATGTCGCGGTTGTGCTGTGGTCATTCAATGGTTCTTGAAGTGGAGCAGGTTCTTCTTCGTTATCCGTTTGCGGGCCATCCATTACAGGCTTTTCTTTAGAAGACGGAGCCGTCGTCGGCTCATCTGCTGTAGAGTCCTGTGCAGGATCTTGTGTGTCTGGAGTGACAGATTCAGGCTGCCCGTCAGCAGGTAATGGATTACTATATCTACTTGTATTCTTTTGTTGAACAGCAAGAATGAATCCCTGTCCGATATGTGGAATGGCAGTTTTCTGTGTTCCAACCAATTCCAGAGACTCTGGCTTTGTGAGCCAGTTGTTCCACTCGGTCGCACTCATAATGACTACAACATTTCGTTTTGAATTTAGGATTGTGGTCAACGAATGCGGATCTATTATATGGATAACCGGTTCGCTTACAAAGTATGCAAATGGTGCAGGATCAGCATTGTAGACTACAGGGGTGAAGTCCTTAGCCGCGTATTCTTCCATGGTAAGAGAGATGTCTTTGGTGGATATGAAACTGTTAATCGCAGGGGCTGACATAATGAACAGCGGCTGCATAAGAAGTGTCATAACCACAGCCATACCGATTACGCCGCATCTGCTGTTGAGCGGGAAGCGGAACCAGAATATTCCAGCGGCTGCAAGAAGGATCGCAGCCATGTAGATCCAGCCTTGAATTTCGAAAGGAATAATCTCGGTGAAGTTTACAAGACAAATGAGAGCTACGCCGAAGCCAAAGAAGACAGCAGCGAGTAATCTGTAAAAAACTTTACTGCGTAACGGCGAGAAATTTTTGATTGCACGCGCTGCAAGAATTGCAATTTGTGGAAGAAGTACAAGAAGCCAGACAGGTGACATGTAATCCAGCGCACAGTAGAGGGCGCATGTTAATATGGCAGAAAGCCACAGGTAGGCTATGCCGATATTTTCAGGATTTCTGGTTGCCAGAACATCTTTGTAGAATGAAACACTAAGTACTCTTGTCCAAGGAAGAACCAGAAAAACAACGAGCCATGGCAGCAGGATGAAAGGAAGCATGGCAAGCATGTGCCACCAGTATGGCAGATGCGCCAGCGCGCCTTTGAATGGTGCTGCAAGAACATTAGGTACGAGGTTTAACAGGTAATCTGGCTGCACGGCAAAATATACATACGCAAACCAGCTGAGAACAATGGAGAGATAAATACCAAAACCGCCAGCAACATCCCATTCACCGAATCGGGTTGGGCGTTTGCGCCAGCAGGTGATGAACAGAATGCTGAACAATGGTAAAAACAGCCCCGGGAAGCCACCAGTTAAGGTTGCAGCAGCAGCGCAGATAAATCCTATGATGAGCCAGAAGAACGAGCGTTCCCGTCTCCAGCCCATAACAAATGCGGCATGTGCGAATGTTACCAGCGCAGCAAAGAGTGTTTCCATTCCGTTAAGCTGCATGGTCACAGCCGGTAAAAATGCTGCTATTGTAAGCAGACCAGCTGTGAGGCTTGTTTTTTTGCTAATACCAGCGGCGCGGGCAAAGAGATATGTGGAGAGTACAAAAAGCATGCTGCTGAGCAGCGTGCTGGCTTTTACTGCAAAGGTAATGGCAATGTCGGGAATGAGCGCTACAGCGCTTGAGAACCAGAAGTAGAAAGGCATAGCGCCGCTGTATGGTTTTCCATCCAACATTGGAGTGAGCCAGTTTGAAGCTGCAAGAGTGTCTTTTACAACTGCGGCAGCCTGTGTTTCCTGCAACGGCCAAAGATCTCTAGAGAAAAGAGCAATGCCGCCTTGCAGAGCTGCAAATATAATAAGCGTAAGACAAGGAAGAAGGGAAAAACTGTTAAGAATTTTGCTTTCCGGTGCAACATCGGGAAGTGGTTCTTTTGGCTTTTTTTCTTTCTTCTTTTTCTTTTCTTTTTCTTGAAGAGGAACTTCAGCAGAAATGGTGTCATGCGAAGCTGTAGTTTCTTCAGAAAGTCCGGAATCCTGCTCTGGGCGAATGGTTTCCACACGCGTACCACCGAATCTGCTACTCACTTTTGAAGCGGCAGCGGCAACAATAAGTTCATCATCTGTGTCGCCTGTGTCATCATCTTCAGTGTTCATATCAGACGCTTCTATTTCGCTGGCAGGTGACTCAGTGTCATCTGAGGCTTCTGAAACAGGAGCCTCATCTGCTTTGTCTATTTCATTGTCTTCAATGCTTATATCAGACGTTTCTGTTTCGCTGACAGGTGGCTCAGTGTCATCTGAAGCTTCTGAAACAGGGGCTTCATCTGCTTTGTCTGTGTCATTATCTTCAGTGCTTGTATCAGGCGCTTCTATTTCGCTGGCAGGTGGTTCAGCGTCATCAGAGGCTTCTGAAACAAGAGCTTCATCTGCCTTATCTATTTCGTTATTTGTATGAGAACTATCTGATATATTATCGGATTCAACGTTATCTTGCGGTTCAATATGTTCAGACGAAGAGGGCGAGGAGTCAGTTACTTTTTCAGAAGAGTCATCTGCTGCGGCAAGTGGTTCTTCTGAAAGAATATCCTGTGGCACAACCTCGTCTACAGAGTCTTCCTGTTCAAAAGGGGCTTCAACAGCGTCCTTTTTAGCAGGCTCTGTAGTTTTCTCTTCGGTGCTTTTTGGTTTTTCTTGTGACTTTGTAGGATCAGAAAAGTCGCTCATGATATATCCTGTATGGTTGAGTAGCTTCAAAAAAACTAGGTTGTGCATTCAAAGTTAGCATAAAATAAGCTGGATTGGATGAGAAACTCAAGAAAATACTAGGGTTAAAATACATACGGGCAAAAGTTGAATACGTATCTCTATTACATACACAAGTAACGTCCTGTGCTGAAAGGATAAAGTTTTGTGTTCATCTTTTTCTTGTAAAATAAAACTTGCTTGCGTAGAACGTGTCTTCTTATTTCAATAAAAATTGATGTTGTTAATTCAATTTTTATTGATTCAACTAGTTGAGTAAATGTTGATACAGAATAAGCAGCGGCCAACTGTTGTTTAAAAGTGCAGATCCATAAATTGAGGCTTGTACTTACAGCTAGGCTTGAGTATTCGTTTCGCAACGTATTGTTACCACGTCCTGTATGCGTACAACTTTGTTGGATTGTGTACGTTTTTTCAGGGGATTACCTTAGGAGTAGTTAATGTTATCTCGGTTTAAAAAACGCTGGAAAGAACCCTTTGGGTATCGTGATGTCCTCAACATAGGTCTTCCGCTTGTTGTTAGTCTCGGCTCTACAACTGCTATGGAATTTACCGACAGAATTTTTCTAAGTAATTATTCACTGATATCGATTGCAGCTGCGTTACCGGCAGCTATGGTTCATCTGGTGTTTTTGTTGTTCGCACTTGGGATATCTGCCTATAGTTCTGTTTTTATTGCACAGTACTATGGCGCATGTAAGTGCGATAAAATTGGTTCCGTAGTCTGGCAGGCAATATATTTTTGTTGTTTTGCTTGGATCTTCCTTGCTGCTCTCGTTTTAGTTGCAGAGCCGTTTTTTGCCTTCGTAGGTCATGCGCCGGAAGTGCAGCGTGAGGAAGTTACATATTTTTCTATTCTTACCATGGGGTCGGGTTTTGCGCTTATTGCAAACGCAATTGGCTGTTTCTACACCGGATTAGGGAAAACCCGTCCGAATATGGTTGTGAATATAATCGCTGTTGTAATCAACATTCCACTTGATTACATGCTGATTAACGGCGTGTGGATTTTTCCGGAAATGGGTATTGCAGGTGCGGCACTTGCAACGGTTTCTTCATGGGCAATGCAGCTTGTAATGTATTCTTTGCTGGTATTTAAGCGAGAGAACGACGTAATCTACAATGTCATTAGTGCATGGCGTTTCAACAAAACTCTTTTCTTGCGGATGATGCGCTACGGTGTTCCAAGCGGTGCAAACAACTTCTTTGATGTTTTTGCATTCACTGTATTCATCATGGTTGTTGGACAATTGGGTGAAACTGAACTTGCTGCTTCTAACATTGTGTTGTCCATCAACTCATTAGCATTCCTGCCTGTTATCGGGCTCCACATTACGGCTTCTATTTTAGTAGGGCAGGCGATGGGGAAAAAGAATGTTGATCAGGCTACGGTAGCAGCGCATAGCGTATTGCACGTAGCTCTGCTTTGGATGGGAACCTTTGGTGCAATCTTTTTGCTGTTCCCGTATGAACTGACGGCGCTTTTTAAACCGGCAGATATTTCTTTTGTAGAATTTGCCCAGATCCAGTCTATGTGTCAGGTTTTGTTGGCGTATGTAGCATTTTTCTGCATGCAGGATGCCGTTGCGCTGATCTTCTTTGGATCGTTGAAGGGCGCGGGCGACACTATGTATGTAATGTGGGCTATCGCATTCTGTGCAATATTCTGCCTTGGCGTACCAATAATGATTGGACGCTTTGTTTTTGATGCAGGGTTGCATGCTCTCTGGGCAATGTTGCTTGTTTACGTTTGTATTCTTGCACTTGCTGCATACAGTCGATTCCGAACCGGAAAGTGGAAGACCATCGAATTGATGTAAAAAGATTTCATTCTTGTTGATACGTCCCGAACGGTTGAGTGCGCTTAACCGTTCGGGACAATAAATATTACCTAAGCTTCGCAGCTACTGATTCAGTTTTTCCTTTCAATCCATTTTTTCTGCCTTTACGGGAATCTACTTTGAGTGTGAGATAGATTCTGTCGCAGTCCTGCTCAAGCTCTTTGTAGCAAGCAGAGACTGTCTGCATCACTTCATCCCATTCGCCTTCAATCGTCGTTCCCATCGATCCGAAATCATACGCGAGTCCGCTTTGTTTAATGACGGTGACGACTCGCGCAACATAGGGGCTCATGCTTGTGCCCTTGTCCATCGGAAATATAGAAAGTTCTGCAATCACAGACATGATATATCCTTTTGAGTAAAGTTAACGTGCGCCTGCAACAATACGCTTGTGAGGCGTATTCTTCAACATCCGTTATGGGGTAATTGTAAGCAAACTCTAGACAAGCGGTGCGACACATCTTACATGACCACTTTGTTTCGGAATGTATTTAGGTTTACCTTAACAATGCACAATAACCTTATTCTTTGGTAACTACATGCTTCTACATATTGCGTATCTTTTGGCTGGTGCTCTCTTCTTATGGAAAGGGGCTGATTTTGTTGTGGACGCTGCGTCTGCCATTGCCCGCCGCTTTGGAATTTCTGAACTCGTTATCGGGTTAACTATTGTTGCAATGGGAACAAGCTTGCCGGAATTTCTGGTAACATTGACCGCAGCGTTAAAAGGAATTCCATCCATTTCTTTCGCGAATATTGTCGGCTCTAACATTTTCAACCTCGGGATCATTCTTGGTGCCGTGGCGATGATTAAGAACGTATCCGGCAGTAAGGCATTAATTGTTCGAGATATTCCTATATTGTTCGGTGTAGAATTTCTCACCCGTCTGATGGTGTCCAATGGGCAGTTAGGACGTTGGAATGGCTTGGTGTTATGCTGTATTTTTGTTGGGTATCTTGGCTGGATGTATTACCGATGTAAGAAACCGACAGGTACAGAAAGCACTGCTATGTGTGAAGTGACAAGCGATAGTGAAGTAGCAACTTGGAAAGATTACATGTTGTTACCGATTGGTCTTATTGCAGTAAGCCTTGGCAGTCAGTTTGTGGTTGATGGTGCAACAGGCGTTGCACGCATTTTCGGTTTGAGCGAATGGCTTATTGGTGTGACGATTGTTGCAGCCGGTACTTCTCTTCCTGAGCTTGTGACGTGTCTTTCTGCTTCGATGAAAGGCAAGAACGATATGATTCTGGGTAACCTTGTGGGGAGTGACTTTTTTAACTTCGCCGGAGTACTCGGGATAACAGCAATGGTTCAGCCTATTGCTGTCAAGCATGGTGAATTGCTGAATATGAGCATGGCTGTCGGAGCCGTAGCACTTCTTTGGCTGCTAATCCGGACGCGGGGTAAGATTACCCGTAATGAGGGGATATTGCTCTTCGCCTTCGGCATAGGTCGTTGGCTTTTTGAGATATGGCGTTCCGCCGCATAAAGTAAATAGAAAGCGGGTGAATCTGTACGATTCACCCGCTTTTTTTATTGAATATTGGATTGTCGGCTATAGCAAGCCAAGTGGCTCGAGCACGTTTTCAACGAGATCTTCCGGCTCTTTCCAACCATGAAGAATGAAATGAAGCGATGCCAACATGTGCGGCTCAAGTTCAATGAAATCTGAACCAATCTGCTCGCGTCCCTGTTCAGCATCCAGCCCGAGGTTATGGGCAAGGTGCAGTAGTTCTGTCATAAGATAGAATACCTTTCCGTACTCGCGCAGGGCATTACGAATATCATCATGACGCATTGCAGACTGAGGGATAACGATGATGCTGCCGGTATTCTTACAAAGCTCTTTTAGTTCATCCAGAGACGAAATAGCTTCGGGTGCCTGTACGGACATCTCTAACTTGGGAGCAAGAATGTCTGCCAGTTCATGCCGTTTGCTACCGGTAAATCCGATTAGAAAGAGAATGCTATCTTTTGTTGAAAATATTTCGAGCTCAGTTTTTTTGCCAAAAGTAATGGTTGCGTCAGCATCCTTTACTTCGGCTTTATCCTGAATAAAGTGATCTGTGCCTGTAATAACTGCCATGTTCTTTTCTCCGGTTCTGGGTGCACATATGTGCATTCTACGACCTAAACAGGGACAAAATGACAGCAGTAACGGCTACAACCAGTTTACGGAAAGTGATTTGCGCATTGGAATCCGTGGATAGGTGAATTTAGGATAGCCGAGCATGTGTCCGCCACAACATATGTGGTTTTCTTGTAGCCCTAACCGTTCTCTTAGCGGCATATAATCATTGGCACAATAAGTAAAAAATCCGGCAAAGCAAGCACCTACACCGCGGGAATGCGCTGCGAGTTCAAGATAGGACAAGGCGATAGCACTATCAGTGTCGTGCCATGTCTTTTCTTTATCCATATATGAGATGGCAAGATGCGGAGCGCCGCGAAGAATTAAATCTTGTCCCTTTCTCCATCCAGCAATCAATCCTGCCACGCTATATTTTTTAGCCAGCTCGCGGTCATTTTTTCGAAGACCCATCATCCATTCAATAGTCATCTCTGCAAATTCGCGTACAACCTCAGGCGATTCAATCATGATCCACTGTACAGGTTGTTTGTGGCTTGCAGATGGCGCGTAGTTTGTGAGCGATACAATGTCCTGCAATGTGTCGTGTGCAACAGTTTTGGACTTGAATGAACGGATAGAGCGGCGGGAACGGAGGAACTGGTCTGCCTGTTCTGTAGAAACTGCGAGGGATGAATCAACGGAGATGAAATTTTCGTTCGGCATTTGATCTAACGTTACACAGTCTGCCGGACAGGCTGCAACGCAATGGCCGCAATGAATACATGCAGTTTCTGCACCGATGCGCATTTTCGGAATGCCGGTTTCTTTATCCTTAATAAGGAGTTTATTCGGGCAAACCTCTACACAGATGAGACATTTTTTACATTTAGCTTGATCTACAGAATAAAAAGACACGGATTTTCCTCGATTACTTTAAATATATAACTTCGCGTTTATCCGGCACACAGGAAGAAATATATTCCAATGTGCTGGTATACAAAGAATATGAGAGACAGGTGAGCTGGTGATGCCGTTGCGTGAAAAGAGTGCTGCGGTGAGCGCAGTGAATGGCGGAAGAATCAGCAGTATTCGCGAAGCAGATAGGTTGATTGAACACTTTTATTGTTCTGTAAAGGAAAAAATGAAAGCAGAACTGTTGAACTCTGGTATTATTACTTTATTCTTTGCCTCGATCTGGCGTGATTCCAAGATGATGAACTGCTTTTGTTAGTCGTAAGTGTGAATGAAGTTCTAAAGCACTTGCGTGTTCGAGACTTTCCAAGCAATGTATGCGACTGCTGATATTGCGGGTCACTTTCGGGAGAACCCGCAGTAGGGAATGCTACATTTTGTGTATTGGCGAATGTGCGAAAATTCTATAATTACATATTCTTATGTGTTGAATGGTTTTCGCCGTAGCCATTGCCGAAAGTAGGGTGAATTGAATAAGAAAAATATTCCATGAGTTTAAAGCATGTGGTCGTATATACGATCTCTTGCGGAGATTTTTGTGAAAATAAGAAAATATATTGTATTGCTACTTGTTCTTGTAGGCGTTTTGTCTGGTTGCAGCGCTCCTAATGTTGTTCGTTCAAAAGGTTCCTCGGGTTTTTCCATGGAATCGGAAATAATGGGCAGGGCAAACCCTGGCTATGTCCAGTGGCTAGAAAAACAGGCGATGCTGACGACATCAGAGAAATTTTCGACGGTTGTTTCCGGTACAAATTTATTTTGGTTAGGGCCGTATGAAAAACCGCGCGTTGAGATGATGCTTAATATCGCTCCTGTGTGGCTGACATTTGATGCTGCCAGAACTATTCCTGCAAGCACCAGTTCAGTTGCCTTAGTTCTGCAAAGCGATAGCTATCTGCGTACAATACAAGAGATAGGTATACGGGGGATTCATATCGAATCCATGCGTGAGAGCGGAGCCATTTGGGGAAGTCCGACAGTGCAGCGCCAGCTTGGTGACGACACTGTCAGCTATTTATTTTCCAAAGGCTTCGGTGATGAAAAAAGCTTTGATAATTTTTTACGCAAGGCGAATAAACGAGGCATGATAGTAGGCGATGCCGTTGTTCCATTTGCAACAGGCCGTGGCGCAGACTACTTTTTGAGTGCCCGTGGTTTGGAATCTTACAAGGGTTTATATTGCATGATAGAGGTGCCGCGTGAGTTATGGAAAAACCTTCCAGAAATAACCACACGCACCCGCGCTGTACTTGTCGACGACGTGTCGTTGCGCGCATTACGCAGAGCACGCATATTACCTCCGCCTCTCGTTCGTGAGTCATTGGAAATTCCGCTGACCCCGCTCAACTGGTATGCAACGGATGTTGTTCAAGGTTTGGACGGAAACGGACGCCGTTTTGTGTATCTGGGGCATGGATCTGAAGCACGTCCTGTCTTAAACTGGAACGACCCTTCCAAGAATGCGCGTCGTCTTGTTTCCGGCTCGTTGATTCAGCAAATCGGAATGCTCCACGCAGCAATGACAAGCGTTAGCGTTTCCCCTTTATATGGATTGGAACCGTCATACCCGAATGCAGATCTTACTGGACTCGGCGTAGGCGATACCGCGGTGCAGGCTGCCAGAGATATTGCGCAGGAAGTTCGTCGGTACGGTGGCTGGACTTTCTTGCAGGACAACCTCCCGCTTCCGAATATTAAAGCTGCCACAGAAAGTGGTGTTGATTTTGCGGTAAACCATTCGTTTTCAACGGCAGCAGAGTATGCTTATGCCACCGGCGATGCGTCTATGCTTACGCAGAGCCTGTTTACCGTTCTTCAAATGGGTATCGATCAGAAGCGGTTTATTAATCGCATTCAGCCTGAACCTTATATAGATTTTTCATTCCCGTTTATGTTCAATCCTGCGCAGAAACGTAATTCAAAAATGAGCAAAAGATACTTAGAAGTCGTGCAGCAAAAAATGTCTGTAACTGGCGGAGATGTCTTCTTTCATGACAGTAAGCTTTATCTGACTCCGGCAGCCTTTGTAGCAAACGTGCAAGGTATTCGTGATTATCGGAAGATGACAAAAGAGCAGCGCCAGTCAGTTAGTGATGGATTGACGTTGCTTGGACATACACAGGCAATGCAGCCGGGTATTTTTATGCTTTCTGCTGATGAATTACTTGGAGTTTTACCGCTTCAGGCAGGGGTGCTTGAATATTCGACTGAAGAAGATGCGCTACGTCAAAACGTAGCCGGAGCGTATGATCTGACATCTCGTGGCGGCAACAATATTCTTTCAGAGATTGGGTTGCCTAAGGCTCCTACTGTATTTGATGATCTCGAAACTGAAGTGCGCATGGTAGAAACATTTTCCGGAAATATGCGCCGAATAATTAAGTTGCGAGAAGCGCTGAGTATGCAGACTTCGACAGTTGTTCAGATTCCGAAGGCAAAGAATAGAGGGGTTTTGATCCAAGTATTCCAGCTGTCGCCGAAGAATAGCTTGAAGGCAACTGCCGCTGTGAATGTGATCAACTTTGGAGAGTTGGCCGCAGCGGAAGAATTTTCGTTATTGAAAACATTAATAAACGGAAACGTAGAGCTCGAAGATTTGCAAACTGGTGAAAAAGTAAGCCAAGTGCACGGAGAGTTCTCGGTTTCTGTGCCACCTCGTACTGCCCGAACGTATGTTGTACGCAGTGTTGAGCAAGTCTCGAACGATCTTAATTAAACGCAAAAAAAAGCGTGACCCTGAAAAGGGTCACGCTTTTTTTATTTACTATAAGCAGCAGTCGTCGAGCGTTTCTTTTTGCTCTTCGAGCCATGCGGTAAAGGCTTCGCGTGCACGCTGTGCGTAGAGTGCTTTGCGTTCCTTTTTGCGTGCTTTACGATTCAGTGCCGGAGTAAGACCGAACTGAACGTTTGCAGGCTGGAAGTTTTTCTGCTCAGTACGCAGATGGGCAAGCAAGCCTCCGAGGCAGGTTTCTGCCGGCGGTTCTGCAAGCGGAAGATCTTTTGCTTTTGCGGCGAGCATGGTGCCAAGCCACAGACCTGAGGCTGCGGATTCAACATATCCTTCTACACCAGTGATCTGACCGGCGAGGAAGATTGTTGGATGATTTTTAAGTGCAAGCTCGTTGGTCAGAGTTTTTGGCGCATTCACGTAAGTGTTACGATGAACGCTGCCATAGCGGATGAATTCTGCATTTTCCAGACCCGGAATCATGCGGAAGATTCTATCCTGCTCTTTGTACTTGAGTTTTGTCTGGCAACCTACAAGGTTGAACATGGACTTGTTCAAGTTTTCTGTACGGAGCTGAACCAACGCGAAAGGACGTTCGCCAGTGCGTGGATCTGTGAAGCCGACAGGTTTGAAAGAACCAAAAGCGAGGGTCATTTCACCGCGTTCTGCAAGTGCTTCAATCGGCATACAACCTTCAAAATGAATTTCTTTTTCGAAATCTTTTGTAGGTGCTTTGTCGCCGGCAATCAGCGCTTCGCGAAGAGCATGATACTCTTCTTCGTTCATTGCGCAGTTGAGGTAGTCGTTATCTTCCGGATTGTAACGGGAACCCCAGAATGCAATATCCATATTAACGGAATCGGCTGCGATGATCGGAGCGATAGCGTCATAGAAATAGAGATGTGTTGCATCAATGGACTCAGCAAGAGATTCGCTGAGGCTGGCACTTGCCAGTGGACCGGCTGCAAGTACTATTGCATCGAACCCTGCAAGCTCTTCAGCTTTCAGGGAAGTAATTTCTTTGTGTACGAGGGTGATGTTTTCATCCTCGTTGATAGCTTTTGTGATGTAGTCACTAAACAGTTCGCGGTTTACAGCCAGTGCTTTACCGGCTGGAACACTCGTAGCTTCTGCTGCTTCGAGCACAAGACTGTCGAGATCACGCATTTCCTGTTTTAGAATGCCTACAGCAGCATCCGGCTGATCGGAGCGGAAGGAGTTGGAACAAACAAGTTCTGCAAGACCTTCGTAGCTATGTGCCGGAGAATACTGCTCCGGTTTCATTTCAAATATAGTAACAGCGACTCCGGCTCGGGATAGTTTGCGAGCACATTCACAGCCTGCAAGTCCGCCGCCGATAATAGCGATATTGGATAGTTCTGACACAGAAGCCTCCTATGGGAATTTGCGTCAAATAGACCATTGGCTTCACTTTAGCAACTGTTTTAGAAAGGGCGAAGGTGCTGTGTTTGCACCTTCGCCCTTATATATAATGTTGTGATCAAGCCTGCTGATTGTCTTTCGTCATTGCAAAATCAGGACGTTTCCTGCGGTACTGCCCAGCGGATAAGTCCAAGAGCGCGCGGGTCAATAAGAAGTGGATTCGTTGGGATAATGCGGATTGTGTAACCGAACCTACCCGGTTTTGTAGGGGTAACTTTCCCTTCAAAATGTTGCCAGCCGTCAGCGTCTGTATCACCTTTTGGAGTCAGTTTTTTAATGTTTCGAGAAACAAAGTCTCCGTCCTGCTGCACTTGTCCGAAGTAAGCTTCAGCAGAGATGTTGTCACGATGAATGCCGTTAAGTTTCACATCAACACTTATGCGAATGGATTGCCCCACAAAGGTTTCTTCCAAAATTTCTATGTGAGCGTTGCGTAGATCAATCCCACCCCATTTGGTCATTATATCATTACGCCAATCTGCAAGTTCTCGTGCTGGCTGGAAGTCATAACGGGATAAATTGTTGTAGTTGTCGTATGCCGGTTTATAGGCTTTGCGAACGTAATCCATGACCATACGGTGCGAGTTAAACTCCGGTCCCAGCGTGGTAATCGCTTTTTTCATGCGTCGAATCCATTGTCGAGGAAGTCCGCCACGTCCACGATCATAAAATTCCGGTATGATCTCAAATTCAAGTACATTGAAAAGCGTGCGCAGTTCAACGTAATCCTGATAGTCTGGATCAGAATACTCTTCACCTTTACCGATTGCCCATCCGATACTGTTGTCCGGTAAATATGCTTCATCCCACCAGCCATCAAGCGTGCTGAATGTGAGTACACCGTTAAAAATAGCCTTCATACCACTAGTGCCGCATGCTTCAAAAGGCCTGCGCGGGGTGTTGAGCCATACATCGCAACCTGCAAGCATGTGCTTAGCAATCTCAATGTCATAATCTTCCAGAAAAACCATGTGGAACCGGTAGTCGAGACTACGGCAGGTAGATACAACCTCTTTGATGTACTTTTTTCCGTCGCTGTCTGCGGGATGCGCTTTTCCTGCAAAAACAAACTGAATAGGGCGATCAACATCTTTGAAGAGCCGTAGGAGTTTGTCTTTTTCACGCATAATAAGGTTGGCGCGTTTGTATGTGGCAAAACGTCTGGCAAATCCGATAGTTAATGCTTGCGGGTTGAGGATTTCATCTGCGTTTTGAATCTCCTGTTTGCGTGCACCATGTGCTTGCAGCTGGGCACGAAGACGACGGCGTGCAAAGTCTACAAGACGTGCACGAAGACGTTCATGCGTGCGCCATAACTCTGCGTCGGAAATATTTGCGGCACGGCTCCAGAGTGTTTTGCTGTCTGGATCTTCCCGCCAGTTGGTGCCTAAATATCTGTCATACACTTCGCGCATGTCATCTGCTGTCCATGTTGGAGCATGGATACCATTTGTGAGCGCCGAAATTGGTATGTCATCAAGTGGGTAGAGCGGCCAGAGGGCCTTCCACATTTTGCGCGAAACATGCTTATGCAATTTGGACACACCGTTGTTGAAACGGGAAAGCTTGAGTGCAAGCACGGTCATGCAGAATTCTTCCTGATCATCAAACGGGTTTTCACGTCCGAATGACAGAAATACTTTGAATGCTAACCCTAAATCTCGTGCGTAATCAGAAAAATATTTTTCCATAAGTTCCGGACTGAATCTGTCGTTACCAGCTGGAACAGGAGTATGTGTGGTGAATACAGAACTTGAAGCAACAATCTCGGATGCGGATTCAAACGAAAGCCCCTTCTGCATAAACGATCGAATTCGTTCAACTCCTGCAAACGCAGAATGCCCTTCATTCATATGGATAACTTGAGGATGATATCCAGCGACGTCGAGTACTTTCATGCCGCCAATACCAAGCAGAATTTCCTGCCAGAGACGCATTTCTTTATCTCCACCATAAAGACTGGCAGTGATGATGCGAAGCTCAGGTGGGTTCTCAGGAATTTCTGTATCCATAAGTAATAAGGTAATGCGGCCAACCTGTGCTTTCCAAATCTGCGCTTGCAGTTTTTGCTTACCAAGCGGGATAGAAATGTGCACATGTTTACCATTCTCATCTTCCAATGGAAGAATCGGAATTTGGTCAAAATCGAGATCAGGATAGGATTCCTGTTGCCAGCCATCCGGTGTGAGATACTGACGGTAGTACCCATGTTTGTAGAGCAGGCCGACGCCCACAAGCGGAATGTTTAAATCCGACGCAGATTTCAGATGGTCACCAGCGAGAATTCCTAATCCGCCAGAATAGATTGGCATGCAACTAGCCACACCGAATTCAAAACTGAAATACGCAACCGCTGGATTTTCTGGTGATGCATCTTCAATAATTGGTGATGGACGCTCTTCAAAATATTCGTTGAGGGTATCAATAGTAAGTTTAAGCTGCGACTGGAAAAACGGATCTTTTGCAACAGCATTCAAGCGGTTAGGGTCAACAAGGTGCAGGAATAGTAGTGGGTTATGACTTGTGGTTGACCATAGTTGTTGGTCTATTTGTTTGAAGACGTTATCGGTGTATCCACACCACGTGAAACGAAAGTTATAGGCAAGCTTCCATAAGTCTTCCAGACCTTCTGGTAGTTTTGGAATTACATTGAATATCTTTAACGGCTGCATGCTGTTTCTCCTGCGTACGATTAGGGCATTCAAGCCCTGTTATGCCACAGAGTCATTTTTTTTTCGCAGTGTTTTTGATGATTAATCAAGGCACTTTTGTTGTTCTGATGCACCTAACTTGCCGAAATTTTTTTAATAAATAGTAATATGAGCTGTACTTATAATGCGAACAATGGAAACGTATTTTCGTTTCTTTACTCTCTGGCTCGTCTGGAATATTAATTGTGTTTGTTTGACCAAATATCCGAAAAATTTTCTGGAGTTATCCGTGAGCGATCAAGAATCGTTACAAAATACAATGACATTACAGTTGAATGTACGCTTTTTACGTGACTCAGCTGCTGAATTATATGGTGCCGGCGTTACTGCGAATGCAGATAATGATGGTGTGTGCGGTCTTGCTTACGCAACCCCTTGTTCTGCGGGGTTGGATTTGCGAGCCTGTTTTGAAGAAGAGACAATTATGATTCCTGCCGGTGGTCGTTTTCCGATTCCAGCCGGTATTGCCATAGATCCGCAGTGTAATACTGTGGCAGGATTTATTTATTCCCGCAGCGGTCTTGGCACAAAAAAGGGATTAACTGTCAGTCAGGGCGTCGGGGTTGTTGATCCTGATTACCGTGGCGAAATTTTTATCTCATTATTAAATACTTCCGGCGAAGACCGAGTGATTACACGTGGCGAACGTGTGGCGCAGCTGGTTTTTCAGCCGTTTTTCCGTGCGCAGATTTCTGTAGTGAATTCACTGGAAGAAACTGAGCGTGGCGAAGGTGGTTTCGGGCATACCGGAACAATGTAAAGCAACCCTATAACCCGCAGTGAGCGGTAAAAAAGCGGATAATAGAATGAGTACTAGTTTTGATGCATTGAAACATCGTGAAGAAAAGCTTTTATGCCGCACCTATGGGCGCTATCCAATAGCTATTAAGCGAGGCGAAGGTGCTCGTTTGTATGACTTTGAAGGCAAAGAGTATATTGATCTGTTAGCCGGAATCGCCGTGACCAACATTGGTCATTGTCGACCGGAACTTGCAGATGTGATGGCTGAACAGGCGCGAAAACTCGTGCATGTAAGTAACCTGTTTTATCAGGAAGAGCAGCTTGAGCTTGCAGAAAAGATTCTTGCTACTTGTCATTTTGACAAAGCATTTTTCTGTAACTCCGGTGCTGAAGCAAACGAAGCAGCAATCAAAATTTGCCGACGATATGCACAGCGGGTTAAAGGACGTGAAGCCGGTGACATTATTACTTTTACCGGTGCATTCCACGGTAGAACACTGGCAACAGTGGCAGCCACAGGGCAAGCAAAATTTGCCGATGGTTTTGCCCCAATCCCGCAAGGTTTTACGCAGGTTGCGTGGGGTGATTTGACAGCACTCGAAGAAGCTATCACCGATTCTACAGCAGGTGTGCTTGTGGAAGTTATTCAGGGTGAGGGCGGTATTCGCCCAATGACTCCCGAGTTCGCTAAAGGCGTTGAACGTCTTTGCCGCGAAAAGGGCATCCTGTTTATGGTAGATGAAATTCAAACAGGTCTGTGCCGTACTGGTAAATTCTGGGCGCATCAACTGTTTGATTTGAAACCGGACGTGATGACTTGTGCAAAGGCTCTCGCAAACGGTCTACCAATGGGTGCCATGCTGTGTACTGATGAAGTCGCACAGGGGTTTGAACCGGGAAGCCACGCTACAACATTTGGTGCTGGTGCAGTTCTTTCTGCTGTTGCTTCCAAAGTTATTGATATCATGGTGGATGATAAGCTTGCGG
The DNA here is from genome assembly GCF_009914765.1 of Halodesulfovibrio sp. MK-HDV. Lineage (NCBI taxonomy): Bacteria > Pseudomonadati > Thermodesulfobacteriota > Desulfovibrionia > Desulfovibrionales > Desulfovibrionaceae > Halodesulfovibrio > Halodesulfovibrio sp. MK-HDV. The sequence goes on from NZ_WYDS01000012.1 coordinate 17,141, forward strand.
AACACGCGCATGAGCTTGGTGAATATGCCATGAATACATTCCGCGAAATTGGTGTCCGTCATCCTGGAACCATTGATGAAGTTCGTGGTTATGGCCTTATGATCGGGATCGTACTCGCGGAAGATGGGCAGGATGTTTGGGATGCCCTTATTGAGCGTGGTTTCATTTTGAACCTGACTCAAGGACGCGTTTTACGTCTTGTTCCACCACTGGTAATTTCAAAAGAAGACATTGATGTCTTTGCAGGAGCACTCGAAGAGTTACTCTCTCGAAAATAGCAGTGTTACTGATATTTCCATTACTGCAAATCCCTGTCTTGTAAGAGACAGGGATTTTTTTTTTATTTTTTTTACAAATTTTTTTTAGAAAATTTTTGTAACGGCATAATTTGTATGAATTGTCGCGTTGTCGTCGGAATTGTCGACAATGTTGTCGCTGATAAACCGCTAAGATAGCATGCCTGTTTTGACTTTCAAGTCAAATATTACAAAATTGCAAAACTCGTGATCAGCGTAGTTTTAGTGCACTTTTTCGCTCATTCGAAGGCATAAAAAAAGATAATAATCTTGATTAAAGCGCGTAATAGACTTTAAGCTGATTTTCTGTATAACTTGCTATAATACAAAAGAAAGATTTGAAGTGGTTGTGTAGGCAATTAAATCAAATTTTAGGTTTTTTTACGATAAGTGCAGTTGAGTTGACAAAAAAGAAAATACTCATGTAATAAGATTGGGAGGTTAGCGGAGTTGCGTTCGAGGGGGTGTATGGGGTTTTACTTTTTGAAATTTTTTCCAAAAAGTCCCAAATTACGTTCGCATGATTAAAAAATTCTTCTCTTTTGAACGTTATCTTCTTCTTTTTCTAAATAACAAAAATGGAAACGAGGCGCCTTTGCGGTGTCCGATATAGGATGTATTCATCATGGCGATGATTGAAATCAAAGATATCAACAAATGGTATGGCGACTTTCACGTACTTAAAAACGTGAGCGAAAAAGTTGAACAAGGCGAAGTTCTTGTTATTTGTGGCCCTTCAGGCTCTGGTAAATCGACTTTTATTCGTTGTATCAACCGCCTTGAAGAAATCCAGAAAGGCGAAATTCTGCTTGAAGGACATTCCATTCATTCAGATGACGTTAATGTAAACGACTTACGTACAGAAGTGGGCATGGTTTTTCAGCAGTTCAACCTGTACCCGCACCTGAGTGTTCTTGAAAACGTAACACTTGCACCAATTAAAGTGCGCAACATGCCTAAAGGGCAGGCTGAAGAGCTTGCAATGAAATTACTTGAGCGTGTTGGCATTCATGATCAGGCCAGCAAATATCCTATCGAATTATCAGGTGGACAGCAGCAGCGCGTAGCTATTGCCCGTGCGCTTGCTATGAAACCTAAGGTAATGCTGTTTGACGAGCCTACATCTGCACTTGACCCTGAGATGATTAACGAAGTTCTCAACGCTATGAAAGATCTTGCGCGTGAAGGCATGACTATGCTTTGCGTAACTCACGAAATGGGCTTTGCCCGTGAAGTTGCTGATCGCGTAATCTTTATGGATGGCGGTGAGATTGTAGAAGAGGGTACGCCGGAGCATTTCTTCCGCAACCCGCAGCAAGAGCGAACAAAGGCTTTCTTGAAGGAAATCCTCTAGAATAATACGAGTTTGTTATCTGTTACAAACTCTGGACCAGCTAAATAGGAGTAAGTATATGAAACGTTTTGTGCTGATGGCATTGACTTTATGTCTCGTACTGGCCTGCACTACTGCTTTTGCGGGTAAAATTGACGACATTAAAGCACGCGGTGCCTTAGTTTGTGGCGTTAAAGATTCAGTAGTTCCTTTCGGTTACGTTGACCAGGCATCAAGCCAACTTGTTGGTTTTGATGTAGATATTTGTCGCGCAATCGCAAAAGATCTTGGCGTAGAACTGCAGCTTAAGACTGTTACTTCCTCCACACGTATTCCGATGGTAATTAACGGTCAGATTGATATCGCCGCTGCTACCATGACACATAAGCATGCTCGTGATGAAGTTATTGACTTCTCCATCACATATTTCATGGATGGTCAGAAACTGCTCGTTGCTAAAGATTCCGGCATCAAGTCTGCTGCTGATCTCGCAGGTAAAAAAATTGCGACTGTAAAAGGTTCTACTTCTGAGAAAAATATTAAAACTGCTCAGCCTAAAGCGCGCGTAATTTCTTTTGATGAATACCCGCAGGCATTCCTTGCTCTCAAGCAGGGCAAAGCAGTTGCAGTAACTACTGACTCAACTATTCTTCTCGGCCTTAAAAACTCTGCTCCAGACCCAACTAAATGGGCAATCGTTGGCGATTACATTGCTGCAGAACCTTACGGTCTCGGCATTGCAGAAAACGATTCCGATTTCCGTGATCTTATCAACAAAACTTTGAACGACCTGTGGCGCTCTGGTGAATACCAGAAGATCTACAACAAATGGTTCGGCAAAGACTCCAACTACTACCTGCCTCTTACTTGGCAGATGGAATTGTGGCCGTAAGCTCTAACTAACCGATAAAGAGCGCAATGGTTTCATTGCGCTCTTTATTTTACTGTTTCGAGGCTGTTTTGAATTATACGTTCGATTGGAATAAAGTCCTTACCGGAGAATATCTGGATTGGATTATTAGTGGGGTTGGCGTTACTCTGCAGATTTCTGTGGTGTCGCTTATTATTGCTCTACTGCTTGGTACTGCCATTGCTGTAATGCGTATGACAAAGGTTAAACCGCTTATTTGGTTTAGCGCTGCGTTTACTGAATTTTTCCGTAATACTCCTCTTCTTGTACAAATATTTTTTTGGTACTTCGGCGCGGATAGTTTTCTTCCGCGTTTTGTTCTGGATTGGCTCTATCAGCAGGACTTTGAGTTCTGTGCTGGTGTTATTGCATTATCTGTTTATTCCGCGGCATTTATTGCTGAAGAAATTCGCGCCGGTGTAAACTCTATTCCTAAAAACCAGCTTGAAGCATCCCGCGCATGTGGTCTCACGTTTGTGCAGGCTATGCGGTATGTTATTTTACCTCAGGCATTCAGAATTATTGTGCCGCCTATGATTTCACAGGCACTTAACCTAGTTAAAAACTCTTCCCTTTGTATGACTATCGGTGTTGCAGAGTTGACTTACATGGCACGACAGATTGAATCGTATACCTTCCGTGGTTTCGAAGCATTTACTGTCAGTACCCTTATTTATCTTTGCATTTCGCTGATAGTTTCTTTCTCCATTAACTTTTACAACAAACGCTTCTTGCGTGCTGTTAGCTACTAGGAGAACGAATTATGCAATGGGATATTGTAATAGATAACTTTCCGTACCTTCTTTGGGGTGCGTATCCTAATGGCCCGCTTGGCGGTATGGCACTGAGTATTCTGCTTTCTATCGGCGGCATCTTCGGTGCATTCTGGATCGGCCTTGCTGCTGGTTTGATGCGTCTTTCCAAGCGTTGGTATGTTAAGCTGCTTTCTGTCATTTATATTGAAGTGATTCGTGGCGTACCTCTGTTGATGCTTATTTTCTGGTTTTATTTTCTCGCACCAATTGTGCTCGGGAAAACACTTCCGGAAGCTGAATCTGCTCTAGTTGCATTTACTGTTTTTACAGGTGCATATATTGCTGAGATTGTACGTGCTGGTGTTATTGCGCTGCCAAAAGGGCAGATGGAAGCATCACGTGCGGGTGGTCTCACTCATTTGCAGGCTATGCGCTACGTTATTTTGCCACAGGCGCTTCGCAATATGATTCCGTCTTTTGTTAACCAGTTTGTATCGTTGACAAAAGATACTTCGTTGGCATACGTTATTGGGGTTGTCGAACTCACTCGTGCCGCAGTACAGATTAACAACCGTACTCTTTCTGCTCCCATGGAGATCTATCTCACCATCCTTGTCATGTACTTCGTGATTTGTTACGTCCTTACTGCCTTGAGTCGAAAACTCGAAAAGAAAATGGCTCGATATCAGGCAAGAGGATAATTAATTTATGGCAGACCTTGTCAGACTAGAAATACGTGTACCTGAGCATACGCAGGATATGGCAACTCTTGTCATGGTTCAGCAGCTCAATTATGGCTGGGAGGAAGAAAATCTTCCTACTGGCGACATTCTCTACCGTGTTCACATTGAGAATCCGGTATTCTGTGAAGAATTCTTAACTGCGCTTTACAGTAAAGTACCGGAAGCTGATGTTACACGTGCAGATGTGCCTAATCAGGATTGGATGGAGGCATGGCGCGACTTCTTTACACCAGTGAAAATTGGTGAACACTTCAAGGTTATTGCGCCTTGGATGTGTAAAACGGAGCCGCTTGAAGGCCGTACCCCTATTGTGATTGAGCCTAAAACAGCATTCGGTACAGGGCATCACCCAACCACCGCGTTGTGTCTTGCATCTGTTTCCAAGCTTGCGTCTGAAGGACGTATCCACGAGGGGCAAAAGTTCCTTGATCTTGGAACAGGTTCCGGCATTCTCGGTATTGGTTGTGTTAAGCTTGGACTCTCTGGTGTAGGTGTTGATATTGACATGCTCGCCATTGAGAACACAGAAGAAAACAAAGTGCTCAACGCCGTTTCTTCTGACTCTTTCGAAGTCTACCAAGGTTCAGCTGACGCTGTATGCGGTGACTTTGATGTTGTGCTTGCAAATATTCTGGCACGTCCATTAATGGAAATGGCAGTGGAAATCTTTAAGCTTGTTAAACCGGGCGGCTGCCTTGTTCTTTCAGGCTTGCTTGAAATTCAGGCAAATCAGGTGGAAGCTGTCTACAGAGAATTAGGACTTCCAGAAGCACGTCGCATCGTCGAAGGCGAATGGGCTGCACTTATTTGGGAATAGTTTCAGAGTACGAACATTCAATGCTCTTGGCGTTGTAGAGTCAGCATTATTGCTAGATGCGTTATCACTAAGCAACTGTAAGCTACTCAGGGTTTACCGTTCGGTTGTCTGAAAAGACTTGGAAGGTAAAAACTTGTTCTTCAAAATCCGTATTCTGTGAAATATACTGACAAAAAAAGCCTCGTTGCAATGCAACGAGGCTTTTTTTACGTCTATTGATTGGCGTGTGCTATTCTTTAAAAGCTTTCTTTAACGCATCTTCCATTTGTCCTGTGGTGAAGATGTCACGCAGGATAACTGGCGAGTGAGCGGCGTCGCCTCTAGGGAAAATGGCAACTACTGGAATGGAGCTGGAGCCTAGGGATTCAAGGAATTTTTGTTTTTCTTCATCTTCACTTGTGAGATCAACCTTGATGAAAACAACATTGAATTCTTTTTCCCAACGGGCTCTGTTTTCCGGTGTAAGTACTGTACGTTCCAGAACTTTGCAGTTCGGGCACCAGTCAGCGGTAAAGTCTAGAACCATTCGCTTTTGTTGTAATTCTGAAAAGAAGCTTTCCGGTGTAAATTCCTGCCATTCTTTTGCCTGTGGTGTTGCTTTAAAAACAGTAAAGATTGTAAATGCAACAACGAGTGCGCAGGCTACCCGGACAAATATATTTCGTCGTTTTGTGAATCGTAATCCTGAGAAACGTCCCCATACCCACGCTGCTAAAGCGGTTATCCACAGCACAACGAGCATGCTTGGCAGAATGCTTTCTGGGAGCACGTAAAGCAGGTATACAACGGTACCCATAAGGAAGAACCCAACAATCTGGGAAAGCGCCCCTGTCCATGCTCCAGGGCGCGGGAAACGGGTTACTAGCTCAGGGACGACAGCCATCGCAAGGTACGGCAGAGCCATTCCTATTCCAATGGAAAGGAATATGAAAATGAGTACGCCCACTGGCTGTAAAAATGCCCATCCTAAAACGCCGCCCAGGAATGGTCCACTACACGGTGTTGCGAGTACTGTCGCAAGTAGGCCCGTAGAAAATGCACTCCATTTATCATGACCGTTCTCGGTGCCGCGACCTGTAAGGTTGAACATCGGCAGTGGAAAGATTTCAAAAATTGAGAGAGCGAGAACGAAGATAATAAGAGCCAGTCCAATGAGTAACCATTGGTTTTGGAATAGTTGTCCCCAAGCAAGCTCAAAACTGGTGAGCACGATGGTGAGCAACGAGAACCATGTAATAATACCCAGCGCAAAGAAGAGGTTATGTTCTCTGAACATATGTTTGCGTTGAGCTTCGTCTTTAATTTGTGCGGCTGCAACAAGTGAAGAAAGTTTTAGGCTGATAACAGGCAGTACGCATGGCATGAAGTTAAGAATAAACCCTGCGAGTAGTCCGAATAGAATAGCCTTACTTAATGTTGAAACTTCCAACGCCTGTAAGAAATAGCGCGGAGTAAAGTCATATTCGTGAGTTTTTGATACGTTGTCTTTTGGAACGAAAGAAACAGCAGACTCAGTAGATGTTAACCCTGAAGAAGCTATCTTGCTGCTGAATACTGGTGTGAGCCCAGCGGTTGTAAGGCCGGAATTCGTAGGAAGCTGTACTCCAAGTTTTTGAGCAAGCTTCTTGTTGTCGTCTTTTGATGAGTATTTGAGATGCGTGGTCGCATCGGGCGCAATCGGTGTGATCGTAGAATATTTATTCCACCATTTTTGCGATTCTGCTTTTGCGAGTGTAGCAGCCTTCCAGCTTACTGGAATCGTTTTATTAACCGGCGTGCATCGTACCTCAGAGCAAAGCAGAACTGATATGATGAGATCTGCCGTTGTTACGGATGCGTCAGGAATAGTGATAAAAATATCTTCTGCACCTTCATAGAGGTACGTAGTCTTATCTACTAATATAGGGTCCGGTAGTTCGATTCCGGCAGGGTAGCTTATGGTGGTGCCGGTGATCGAAGGAGAAACAGAAATAGACGTCGGTTTGCCAGTTTCTCCTTTTTCACGTGAGTAGAAGTGGTATTCAGAATTCGGTGTGATACGAAGCTTAATGATAGTGGCATCATTCTGACTTGCAGCAATGAATGGCTCAACAGAAAAAGTAACCGGAGTCGTAGCGGCAGCATTAAGAGTCAGCGATGCCATGAGGCAAATAAGTGTTATAGCTGATATAAAGAGAATTTTTGTCTGTTTCATAGTATAGTTATGATGGATTTCAATGTTTTTTGCAAAAGTTATTGCTGATTATCAGGTCTCGTAAACTGGATTCCGTAAGGTGTGCAAACACATTGTCCAGCTACTGTTCCACTAGAAACGAAGGGAGACGAGGGGCAGAATCTTTTTTATGTGCATGTAAGCTTGAGGTATAATATTCAGTAAGCTCTTTAGGCTTTGCGGTTGCTTTTGGATGATGCACGAAAAAATAAATTTAATGATAGTCTCATTTATTGTAATCAAAAAGAGCTTGTTTTGACGCAAGTTCTTCTGTGTGATAGCAGTCCAATATTATGAAAAAATTACAAAAGACCTACCAACATTAGCAACTAATATTTTTTTGATAGTCTATTATGCTATCACTATTAGTCACAGTGAAATAGTAATTATGAGTAGATCACATGAATTTATTCGAAACGCTGACTACAATAGCCCACCGCCCTGATGTATGGTCAAAATACACCGCAAGTCAACTCTGGGCAGATCCGTACATCGCAACACAGATGTTAAAGTTCCATCTGAACCCCGATGTTGACGCCGCTTCCCGCAATGAGCCGTTTATCAATGAATCTGTAGAATGGTTGATTTCCAGATTTGCCCTTGCTAACCATTCAAAGGTTATTGATTTTGGTTGCGGCCCGGGGCTGTATACGTCTCGGCTTGCTCAGCAAGGTATTACTGTCACAGGGGTTGATTTCTCTGCAAACTCTCTTAGCTATGCGAAGAACTGTGCAGAGGAAAATTCCTTGAATATTCAGTACGTAGAACAGAACTATTTAGAGTTTGAAACCGAGGACAAGTTTGATCTTGTCACGATGATAATGTGCGATTTTTGTGCGTTATCGCCGAGACAACGCGCTAAGCTTCTAAAAAAGTGGGAGCGCATATTAACTTGTGATGGTTCAATCGTTCTGGATGTTCATACTAATAAGGCGTTTGGTGGTCAGAATGAGACTGCTACCAAGGACTTTGGGAATCGTGAGGAAACCATGACCGTTGAGCCTAATTTCATGAATGGCTTCTGGGCACCATGTGATTACTACGGTTTTCTGAACGTGTTCAAGTATCCTGAAGAAAAAGTGATTTTGGAAAAATACACAATTGTATTGCCGGAAGAAGAGCGTGTTATTTATAATTGGCTTCAATATTTTACACTTGAAGCTCTTACTGAAGAAGTAGAGGCGCAGGGCCTGCGTATCGATTCAGTATATAATGATATACGTGGCGAACAGTACTCAGAAGTTGACGAAATGGCTGTTGTTCTTCGAAGGGCATAATCGTATTTAAATAGAGTTTGAAAAAAAAGGCGGCTGCCGGTGCAGTCGCCTTTTTTATTTTTACTCGAGTGAAATTGTAATCTGCACTATTTTTCAATGCAAATCATGTCGTACTCATCGCCTGTTAAGCAGACGCTTGCGTTATCTGTAACTTCAAAGGTGTTTTCAACGCCGACCATGCCAATACCCGGAATACCGATTTTTGGTTCCAGAGCAATAACATTGCCTTTTTCAAGAGGTTCATCAAATCCGGTAGCAATGACTGGATGTTCATCAATACCAAGCCCGATGCCGTGCCCGAGGAATTTTACCTTGTTGCCACCCAAAGCCATAAAGCCGTCTTCGAATCCGGCTTTTTCCGCCATTTTTAATGATTTCTTATAAAGCTCAGAAGGAATATTCCCGGGGCGAAGTTCCGCCGCGATAGTATTCTGAATTTCAATGCAGATATTTTGAGCGTTGCGGACAACATCGGGAATACTTTTTTTAGAACCAGCCCAGTACAGCTGAGTTTTATCGGTGTGGTATCCTTCAAGAGCAAATCCGATATCAACGGCCAGCGGTGAGTTTTTCCGCCAGACCTTTCCTGCGTATCCCATAAATGGAGTTGCCGGATGCTCGCCCATTAAGCCGAGAGGCCCATTGAAGTGGCTCGGGTAATTTCCTGATTCGCCTGCTGCAATGTGTCCGAGAAATACATCTTCGCCGAAGGTGTTCATACGGAGCATTCCGCAATGGCCTTTGGCAAAGAAAATTTCCCACGATACATGAGCAATTTCACGTTCTGTCATGCCGATATGAAGCTGCTTGGGAAGATCGTGATATATAGCCTGATGATGACGTGCTCCGCTAAGGCGGAGTTTTTTCAATTCCCATTCTGTTTTTACGGAACGACCGGCAGTAAGAATGCGGTCACATGGGATGAAGGAAATATGTGGGAGTTTTTTACGAAGCAGGTCACCAACTTGCCATGTTACACCTGCAAAATCGACAGCTACATCAGCAGCCTCTGCAGGCAGAAGCGGGGTGCCCACATCACTTAATATTTTTTCAATATCACTGAATGAGCGGAAGGGGTGAATTTCTTCAATGGAACTTTCGATACGACATCGCTCAACACCGTGGCGTGCCATGAGAACTGGTTTTCCTTCTTTCGGGAGCCAGAAAACTCCGTTCGCAAGGGTACCTGTGAGATGATACAGTTGGATGCGGGAGAATATGAGCATGCCGGAGACCCCCGGCATAAAACGATCTAAGAGATCGCGGCAGCGTGCATGGCGTAGTGCAAGCTCTTCCGCAGGGATTTTTTCAATAGCCGGTAGAATCTTAGTCATAAGTGCTCCTTGGATGTGCCAGTTGGTTATATGTCAATCTGAATCTGTGAGCAATGAGGTTATGAACTGCTGGTGTTCGCAGCGAATACAGTATACTGAATCTGTGGTTTCGTAATTGGCTTGAGGGTGTCACTGTATGCATGATGCCGCGTAGCGCGCGTCATAGGCGGTGGGATTTTGCTGACTACGTACCGGAGGCAGATCATGTTTGCCTTGCAACATTTTCTGAGAGGACATTATGATTTTTGATGAATCCATGCGCGAAGCTCTTGCCGAGGCAAAAGTCATCGCGATCATCGGTGCTAAAGATAAGCCGGGGCAGCCTGTGAATATGGTTGGCACGTATCTTATCGATCAGGGATACACAGTTATTCCTGTGCATCCTATCCGGAAAAATGTCTGGGATTTGCCTACGTACAAATCCATTGAAGACATTCCTGTGCCTGTTGATATCGTAAACGTTTTTCGCGCATCGCAGTATTGTACTGATCATGCCGATGAAGTGCTTGCGCTGGGGCATAAGCCGAAGATGTTTTGGATGCAGTCCGGTATCAGAAGTCAGGAAGCCGGGGAAAAACTTGCTGCCAATGAGATTGCTGTTGTTGAAGATAAATGCATTATGGTTGAACACAGCAGACTCGGTTTGGAGAATAAATAGATGAAAGAAGCGTTTGATTGTCAGATGTGCGGACACTGTTGTGAAGGCGAAGGCGGCATTATTGTCAGCCCTACAGATCTTACCCGCATTCTTGATCACTTGAAGATGTCTGCTGAAGAGTTCACTGAACAATATGGTGAAATTAAAGACGGTAAACTTCGCATCCGCGTGGGCGAAGATAATTACTGTATTTTCTTTGTGCAGGGTAAAGGCTGTGGTGTACATACCGCTAAGCCGAATATTTGCCGTGCATGGCCATACTTTCGTGGCAATGTAATTGATTCTGAGTCTTGGGAAATGGCTAAAGACTTTTGCCCGGGCATCCGAAGAGATGTTAGCCACGACGAATTTGCACAGCAGGGACGCGCCTATTTACGTGACAATAACCTGCTTGCCAGTGATAAAACCTGTGAAGCACGTGCTCTTATTCTTGATGATGAATAGGATTGCGCCGCTTTGTAGTGTGCTTTGATTTTTCTGAAAAGGCTGGATGTTCATAGAGTAATACTCTTATGAAACCGGCCTTTTTTTATATATAATGTTAGAGTACTGTATAGTTCGTGCGATTACGGATTGTTATTGTATGATGCGTAGTCGAAGATAGAAGGTGTAACAGCGTTGCCGCATGACGGGTGACGTGCTTTTTGATCTTGAATAACCTTCTTTAGGTTTATTGCGTTGTCTGCGTGGTGAATATTTAGGCAGGTGGGTTTTTTGTTTTTTTTGAAATCGAAATTTGTCTGCTGTGATAATAAAAATTTTGTAAACAAGCTCTGTTGCTTGTTGTATTCAGTTTGTTTTCTATGGAGGAACCGTGACGTTACGCGAATGCTATAAATTACTGAATGTGCCCAATGGGGCATCGGAAGATGCTGTAAAGCAAGCATACCGTAAGCGGGCGTTTGAACTGCATCCTGATTTGCATCCGGATGATCCTAATGCGTCACGGAAATTTCAGCAGCTTAATGAAGCATATGTTATTATTACTTCTAATGCGAAAGACACCGGTTCTTCCCGTTCTTCTGAAGCTTCAGGTAAAGCCCGTTCCGCTGCCGATGGTTATCGTTCAGAGCGTGCTTCCCGTGATAGCACTGTGCGTGACCGCGCCCGTTCTGCGTACCGAAAAGCAAAGTCGAATTTTGATGCTCAGAAAAATAAAACTGCCAGTACTAGCGATACATATAATAAAAAAACGTCCAGAGTTTGATGATTCGTTCTGGAGCCAAGAACAGCGCGGCTATTCAAAAGAATCTGTACTGAATGAAATTTTGAATGATGCCTTTGCGAAGCGTGTTTTCGAAGATATTTATCGGGAAATAAAGCGTGATGGCGGCAAATCAATTGTCATGCCCAAGAAGCGTAAATTTTCCATGCAATGGGGCGATCGTGACATTTCAGTAGATATGACAGGCGGGGTTAAGGGATGGTTACATAAACAGCTTGATGACAATCAGGTTATGCATCTCCCCATGCAGAATTTACGCCCCGGAGCTAAGGTTCGTTTGACTCTTTCACAAGGGATTGGCGGCGATACCCGTCAGCTTGAAATTACCTTGCCGACTGATTTTCGAGCAGGGCATCCTATCCGTCTACGTAAGCTTGGACGAAAAATTGGTGCCTGGGTGGGGGACTTATACCTGACCATTCATGGCCGCATGTAATTTAAATAGAAAACAAAAAATCCTGCTGAAGAATCTTCAGCAGGATTTTTTTTGTTTTCTGGGTTTGGATTAAAACTCTCTATCAAGCAGCAGGTGCGAGAAGTATCCGACAACCGCAGCAAGGTAGAAAGGTAGCGTTACTATCCATGTTTCACGGAAAAAGATCCATGGTAGTGCAATAAGAGGGGCGGGAACAATAAGCATTGCCCACCAAGTGTGCGTCCAGCCTCTGTGTTTCCCTAGGGCGGGGAGCATCGCAAATAGACCAAGTATGGCGGCCCATTGGTAATAGTGATTAACAATGAGCAAAACGTCTGTGATGGCCATGATGGAGTAGAAAAAGTTCTGCCCCTTTGATTCAGTATCTGTGTCTGGAAAGAGTGATGCCATTACTGCAATGGCAAACAGTGCAGAAAGAAGCCAGACATCCTGTGGAAGATACGAAAAGTAAACAGCGGCTGCAATTGTGCCGCCTCCTAATACTGCGCCACCTGTAAGGTGTGCTTTATATCCTGGCATAGTATTTCCTTATCAAAAGCAGAATTTGTGCAGTAATGTACTGAAATTATGCGAAGTGGTAAAGGCTCAGTCGTGGGGGTAACTGTAAAATATGTACAACTATTAGTATGTAGGTGCTTGTTATAGAAGTGTTTTTTGCGCTTTGAAATCATGGTTAAGCTGTTGCTTGTGGGCATAATACAGGCAGATAGAGCAAGACGGGCACGCTGCCTGTTTGCACATAAAGTGCCGGGGGGACGCCCTCGGCCAATGAAAAATACTCCGAGCCTTCGGACATATATACGGGGCAAAAAAGTGGAATTTTTATTCCACTTTTTTTGCCCCGTTTTAACGTTCCTGTAATATCAAATAGTTACTTTCTGATATTTGAGCGATCAATCAAATATTTTTCAAAAAGATGATTGAACGCTCAAATCAGCATAAATTTTCAATGATTCCGAGTTATCAAATAAAATGTTGTAGTTATTGTGATGGAAAAATCACAAAACATCGAATATTCTGAATTTTTTTGCAGCAAATAAATGCAAAAAAATCGACTATACGGGTTGCCAATGTTTGTTAGCGGCGTTAGTCTAAGGGTATAAATAAAGTGATACGCTTTGAGTTAGATTATTGTGATTTGGTACCCACATTGTTCACTGCTCGAAGTTGAGAATGTTGATGCGTGAGACAACACATAGTTATACTGCCTGATCTAATCACGGGTTTTTGTCGCTTAGGGTTAAAGCAGCAAAAACAACTCCTGATTTTTTTTGGGTATTCTACTGGATTTGCTATTTACGTAGCCAGTTTTTGTCTCGCCTTGTTGCATATCAGTTGGGGTCTGTATGCTTCCAAGTTCTTCTTTTTTCTTGTGTCATTTTTTCACTGAACTGGTGTTTTCGGCATGTTTTGTATGCCAATTTGCTGCCTTTTTCAGTTAACATTCGGAGGAGCCATGGAAACCATCCCTCTTAACTCACCGGATAAAGAGTTCATCCGTGAGGTTCAGGAGAGAAGTGGACAGAATGTGCTATCTTGCTACCAGTGTGGCAATTGCACCGCTGGCTGTCCTTATAACTTTGCCTACGATCTTTCTGTAAGCCGTGTAATGCGTCTTGTACAGCTTGGTCAGCGTGAAGCTGTTCTTAAAAGCCATTCTATTTGGCTTTGTGCAACCTGTCAGTCATGTACAACTCGTTGTCCTAATAGCATTGATGTCGCCAAAATTATGGATGTTCTGCGTCACATGGCGCGTGAAGCAGGGTACGCTACTGAGCGTAATGTTAAAGCATTCGGCGATGCATTCCTTGAGTCGGTCGAAAAACACGGTCGTGTGTATGAACTTGGCGTAACCGCATCATACATTCGCAAAACAGGTAGATTCTGGACAGACGTTGATCTTGCTCCGGCGATGCTTCCTAAAAACAAGCTTTCGATTAAGCCGCATGAAGTACGCGGTAAAGAACACGTTTCTGCAATCTTTAAGCGATTCAGAGAACGCGACACCGCCAAGGAGAACAGTTAATGTCAATTTCTGTAGGATACTACCCGGGCTGTTCCGGTAGTGGCACGTCTGTAGAATACGACAAGTCCACCCGCGCAGTCTGTAAAAAGCTCGGTATCGAGCTTAATGAAATCGACGATTGGAGCTGTTGCGGCTCCACTCCAGCACATACAGTAGATCATACTCTTTCTGCTGCCCTTTCTGCACGTAACCTCGTTCTTGCAGCTAAACAGGGTCAGGAAGAAGTTGTTACACCTTGTCCTAGTTGTCTTGCTAACCTTCGCACAGCTTCACGCAAAATCGAAGATGAGAACTACCGCCCTAAAGTGGAAGCTCTTCTCGACGAACCTTGTGACGAAGCTGCATCCGTAGCTTCTACATTGCAGCTTATTGTTGAACGTGTAGGCATGGACGCTATCAAGAAAGCTGTTGTTAAGCCGCTTAAAGATCTTAACGTCGCCTGTTACTACGGCTGTATTATGAACCGCCCGCCGGAACTTATGCAGTTTGACGATCCTGAAAATCCAATGGCGATGGATGACATCATGGAAGCGTGTGGAGCAACTGTACTGCCTTTCCCGCTTAAAGTTGAATGCTGCGGCGCTGCGGCTGGTATGCCTAAAAAAGATATCGTAACTGAACTTTCAGGACGCCTGCTTGATGTTGCAGAATCCTTGAATACAGAGATTATCGTAACCGCCTGTCCATTGTGTCAGATGAACCTTGACCTTCGTCAGGGTCAGGTTAACCGTGCAAACGGCACCCGTTATGATATTCCGGTTGTGTACTTTACACAGCTGCTCGGTTTGGCACTGGGTCTTTCTGCTGAAGAGGTTGGCTTGTCCAAGCTCGTAGTAGACCCTACACCTCGTCTGCGTTTTGCTGGCGTTTTATAGCAAGGAGAGAGTATGCGTATAGGCGTATTTGTCTGCCATTGCGGCAGTAATATCGCGGCTACTGTTGACTGTCCGGCTGTAGCGGAGCAAGCGGGAACGTTGCAGGACGTAGTGTTTACTACTGACACAATGTACACCTGTTCCGAACCGGGACAGAACGAAATTATTTCAGCCATTAAAGAGCAGAAGCTTGACGGCGTTGTGGTAGCATCTTGCTCACCACGTATGCACGAAGCTACTTTCCGTCGTGCTCTTGAGCGTGCCGGTCTTAACCGCTACATGCTCGAAATGGCAAACATTCGTGAACACGTTTCTTGGATTGGTAAAAACAAGCCACGTAACACGATTAAAGCTTTTGAGCTGGTAAAAATTGCTGTTGCTAAACTGCGCAACAACAACCCGCTTCACGCTAACAAGTTCGACGTTACAAAACGCGTTCTCGTTATCGGTGGTGGTGTTGCTGGTATTCAGGCTGCACTTGACTGTGCAGATGCTGGTTATCAGGTTGTGATGGTTGAGCGCGAGCAATCCATCGGCGGCAAAATGGCCAAAATCGATAAAACTTTCCCAACCGTTGACTGTTCCTCATGTATTTTGGGACCGAAAATGGTAGACGTTTCTCAGCATGAAAATATCACGCTGTATGCAATGTCTGAAGTGGAAAAAATCGAAGGTTACGTTGGTAACTTTGATGTGCAGGTGCGCAAAAAAGCTACTTACGTAAACTGGGCCGACTGCACCGGTTGTGGCGCATGTATGGAAAAATGTCCGAGTAAGAAAAACGTTGATAAATTCAACGAAGGCATTTCCAAATGTACCTCAATCAACATTCCTTTCCCACAGGCTATTCCTAAGAAAGCCGCGATTGATCCTTCAGGCTGCTTGATGCTCCAGAAGGGCAAATGTGGCGTTTGTGCCAAAGTTTGTCCTACTAAGTGTATCGACTTTGAGCAGAAGGATGAAATCCTTTCGGAAAAAGTTGGCGCAGTTATCGCCGCTACCGGTTACGACATGTTCGACCATTCTGTTTACAAACAGTATGGCGCAGGTCAGTACCCGGACGTTATTACCTCCCTGCAGTATGAACGTCTTATGAACGCATCCGGCCCTACCGGTGGACACATTGTTCGTCCATCCGATGGTAAAGAGCCGAAAAAAGTTGTGTTCGTACAGTGTGTAGGGTCTCGTGATCCTTCCGTTGGCCGTCCATACTGTTCTGGTTTCTGCTGTATGTACACTGCAAAGCAGGCTGTACTTACTAAAGATCACATCCCTGATTCTGATTCGTACGTGTTCTACATGGATATTCGTTCCCCTGGTAAAGGGTACGATGAATTTACTCGTAGAGCTCAGGAACAGTACGGCGTTCAGTATGTTCGCGGTCGCGTATCCATGATCTACCCTAAAGGTGACAACCTGATTGTTCGCGGTGCGGATACTCTTGCTGGTACTCAGGTAGAAGTGGAAGCAGATCTCGTAGTACTGGCAGTTGGTGCAGAAAGTGCTAAAAATGCACCTGCTCTTGCTGAAAAAATGCGTATCTCCTACGATTCCTACGGATTCTTTATGGAAGCTCACCCTAAATTGAAACCTGTCGAAACTAACACCGCTGGTGTTTACCTCGCTGGTTCCTGCTTAGGTCCTAGAGATATTCCAACATCAGTTGGTCAGGGTAGTGCGGCAGCAGCTAAAGTTATGACTCTGTTCTCTAAAGATAAGCTTGAAAGCGATCCTCAGGTTTCCAAAGTTAACGCATCCCGTTGCGTAGGCTGCCTGAAGTGTGCTGCCACTTGTCCGTTCGGCGCTATTAAAGAAGTAACCGACCGTGCAGGCAATGTGAAAGCTGAAGTTATTGAAACAGTATGTCAGGGCTGCGGTATTTGTACCGTTACCTGTCCTCAGGGTGCTATTCAGCTGCAGCACTTTACAGACAACCAGATTCTCGCGGAGGTCAACGCCTTATGTCAGGCTCAACTGGACTTTTAGCAGAAGGTCAAGATCTTCGTATCGTTGGTTTTCTGTGTAACTGGTGCTCCTACGGTGGTGCAGATACCGCTGGTGTTGCACGTTGTGAACAGCCTACAGATTTACGCGTAATCCGCGTACCTTGTTCTGGTCGTATCGACCCGCTGTTCATCGCTCGCGCACTCATTAGTGGTGCAGATGGCGTTCTCGTATCTGGTTGTCACCCACGTGACTGCCACTACGCAGAAGGTAACTTCTACGCTCGTCGCCGCTTTGAAATGCTCAAGCAGTTCCTGTCCGTTACCGGTATTGATCCGGAACGCTTTCATTACACATGGGTTTCTGCATCTGAAGGCCAGCGCTGGCAGGATGTTGTTACTTCCTTTACAGACCGTATTCACAAACTCGGCCCGGCACCAAAGTTATCTGGTGGCACCGGTTATGATGAAGAGTGTCTGAAAGAAATCGCGGCTGCTGTTGCCCTTGGCGACGAGTGCCCGTGCCATAAGGAGAAAGCGTAATGCAGGCTCTTGCAGAACTTAAAGAACAAATCCGTCAGGCATTGCCTGAGTTGGATGTAGTTATTGGTTGGCAGCAGGGTTACGATGCGTTGCACACTAGCCCTCTCTTCATTCGCTCTGAAGAAGATCTTGAAAAGCTCGTTGTTAACGAATTCTGTGTGGTGAACCCGGCTTCTTACCTGCGCGAAATGCGCGGTGGTAAAAAGGTTGGTCTCGTACTGAAAGGGTGTGATTCCCGTTCTGTTATCCAGCTTGTTCAGGAAGATCTTCTTAAGTTAGAAGACCTCACCATCTTCGGCTTCGGCTGTAACGGTGTGCTCAACCATGCAAAACTTCAGGCTCGTTTCGGCGATATTGGTTACATCAAATCTATCGAGAATAGCGGTGCTTCCGTAACTATCGAAGTTGATGAAAACAAAGAAACCGTACCGTTTTCTGAACTGTGTGCAGATAAGTGCTTAACTTGCTCTTACCCGAACACATTGCAGTGCACTCACTTTGCAGGTGAAGAATCCAGTAAGGAAGCTGAATCTGAACAGGATAAGGCTCTCGAAGAATTCGAGAAACTGTCCATGGAAGAAAGATTCTCTTTCTGGCAGGACCAGATGCGCCGTTGCATCCGCTGTTATGCATGCCGTAACGCATGCCCGATGTGCGTATGTAAAGATCACTGTCTTGCTAACTCTCGCGAAACCAAATGGTTGAGCGAAGAGGTAGACGTGCAGAACAACTTCATGTTCCAGCTTATCCACGTAATGCACCTTACCGGTCGTTGCGTAGAATGCGGTGAATGTGAGCGTGCTTGTCCTATGGATATTCCGATTATGTTGTTAAGACGCAAAATGGCCGGTGTTGTACGCGATGTTTTTGCATACAATGCAGGAACCAACGCGGAAGAGACTCCTCCGCTTATGTGTTTTAAAGTTGAAGAACCAACTATCGAGGAGCGGCACTAGTCATGGCTTGCAAATTTATCTCAAACGAAAACACTAACCAGTGGCTCGAAGCTCTCGCTAAAGACCACGTAGTGTTTGTTCCGGTGGATGACGGCGGAACCGTGACCTTCCGTCCGTTTGGAGAAGGCCGTAAGCTGGTTCTTGACCGCATGCCTGTGCGTTCAGCAAAAGAAGCGGTTTTTCCGCAATCAGAAACTTTGCTTACATATAAATACGACAAAGATCCTGAAAACCCAGAACGTACCTCTGTTCGCATCAGAGAAACTCTGCCAAAAGAACGCGCAGTAGTTTTTGGTGCTCGCCCATGTGGCACCCGAGGTATGGCGGTTTTTGATAAAGTGTTCGATAACGATCGCATCCGTGATCCTTATTATGCAACACGTCGTGAACATACAATGTTCGTTACTCTTGCTTGTACTAAAGTAGAGTCCACTTGCTTCTGTCACGAAGTAGGAAGCGGCCCTGCTGATACATCTTGCTCTGATGTACTGCTTACTCCTGTACAGGGCGGCTACGCTGCTGAAGCTGTTACCGAATGCGGTGAAAAGATGCTTGAAGCAAGCTTCTTTGCAGACGGTGGTGACAAATGTGCAGAAGCCGAAGCAGTTAAGAAAGCTACTCGTGAAATGCTTGGCGAAGCACATGACTTCTCCGATGCTCCTGAGAAGCTTCTTGCTGCATTTGATGACGATGAGTTCTGGGAAGAGCAGGCTGCAGGCTGTCTTAGCTGTGGCGCATGTACTTACCTTTGTCCTACCTGCTACTGCTTCAACATCACTGATGAAGCAACCGGTACTACCGGCAAGCGCGTACGTTCATGGGATACTTGCATGAGCTTCCAGTACACTTTGGAAGGCAGTGGGCATAACCCGCGTTCTACTAAAGCAAAACGTCTCAAAAACCGTGTGAACCACAAATTCTCATACTTCCCAGAATCATATGAGAAGTATATTGCATGTTGTGGTTGTGGCCGTTGCATTAAAAGCTGTCCTGCTTCTGTGGATATTCGTGCTATTGTTAAAGCAGCACAGGCTCGCGGCGCTGAGAAGGAGTCTAAGTAATGAAAGCTAATCCAGTTCTGCCGGAGATGGCTACAGTCATGGAAGTTGTGGAAGAAACATCCAACATTAAAACCTTCCGTGTTCGTTTTGATAACGAAGAAGTTATGAAAAAATTCACCTTTGAACCAGGACAGGTAGGTCAGCTTTCTGTTTTTGGTGTTGGTGAAGCTACATTCGTAATTAACTCTTCCCCGACCCGC
Organism: Halodesulfovibrio sp. MK-HDV; assembly: GCF_009914765.1. Classification (NCBI taxonomy): domain Bacteria; kingdom Pseudomonadati; phylum Thermodesulfobacteriota; class Desulfovibrionia; order Desulfovibrionales; family Desulfovibrionaceae; genus Halodesulfovibrio; species Halodesulfovibrio sp. MK-HDV. Next base: position 36,741 of record NZ_WYDS01000012.1, read on the forward strand.
ATGGACTACCTTCAGTTCTCCGTAATGCTCGTAGGTGAAGTTACTGCACGCATTCATCAGCTTAAAGCTGGTGATTCAGTTGGTATTCGCGCTCCTCTTGGTAATGCGTTCCCGACTGAGGAAATGAAAGGGCAGGACGTAACCTTCATTGGCGGCGGTATCGGCATGGCTCCTCTGCGTACACTCCTCGTGTACATGTTGGATAACCGTGACGATTACGGCAAGATTACTCTTCTCTACGGTGCTCGTTCACCGCTGGATTTGAGCTATCAGGAAGATACTGCAGAGTGGCTTGGCCGTGATGATATCGATGTAGTACTTACCGTAGATAATCCGTCTGAAGAGTGGGGCAAAAACCCACACGAGAAAGCCGGTCTTATCCCGAACGTACTGAAAGAAATCAATCCTGCTAATAGCGGCTACGCAATTACTTGTGGCCCTCCAATCATGATTAAATTCACTCTCATGGCTTTGAATGAGCTTGGATTTAAAGATGAAAAAATTCTTACTACACTTGAAAAACGTATGAAATGCGGTGTTGGCCTTTGTGGTCGTTGTAACATCGGTGATAAATATGTTTGTGTAGACGGCCCTGTGTTCAAATACTCTGAACTCCAGGAACTGCCTAACGAGCTGTAGTTTTTATTGCTATAGAATAATGAAGCCCCTGACACACTTAGTGCGTCAGGGGCTTTTTTTGTTGCCTCCGGCGGCTCTCCGAGGGGGAAGGGCGCTGCCCTCCACCCGCAAGGGGCTCGCCCCTTGACCCGGTTTAAGCCATGGGTGTTGAGGGGAAAACTTGTTGTATTGTAATCTTTCGTTTGCCGAGAACGGTCAAAGTTTGGAGGGGTAAAGTACGTCGCTCTTTTTAGTCTCGTTTAACATTATGGTTAGCAAATACAATTTTTTTCAGGAGGGAGTGCAGAGGGGGAAACTCGTTTTTTTGAAAAAAACGGGGTTCCCTCTCTGCACGTCGGAGACAAAAAGAAGAAAGCATAAAAAAAAAGCCCGTTGCTTGAGCAACGGGCTTTTTCTTTCAAAACTCAGATGAGTTCTACAGGGAAGCGCCTACCATTCTCAGGAGACGTGCGAGCTGGTTGGTAAAGCCTGCTTCATTGTCATACCAGACAAGAACTTTGACCATGTTACCATCCATTACGCTGGTACAGAGGCTGTCTACAACGCCGCCGTGTGTGTCGCCGATGTAATCAACGGAAACGAGCGGTTCGTCGGAGTAGCCAAGGTTAGCTTTCAAGTAGCCTTCAGCTGCTGCTTTAAGGGCTGCGTTAACCTCTTCTGCAGTGGTGTCTTTTTCGACAGTGCAGGTAAGGTCAATCAGAGAGCCGTCAGGAATTGGCACACGAATCGCCATGCCGTCGAGCTTGCCTTTAAGTTCAGGAAGTACCAAGCCAACAGCTTTTGCTGCGCCTGTAGTTGTCGGGATCATGGACATGCCAGCCGCGCGAGCGCGACGCAGGTCCTTATGTGAACCGTCAAGGATTCGCTGGCCCATGGTGTAACCATGAATGGTTGTCATGAGGCCATGTTTGATGCCGAAAGCATCATTGAGAACCTTAGCAGCCGGAGCAAGACAGTTGGTGGAGCAAGATGCGTTGGAAAGAACATGGTGCTTTTCAGCATCGTATGTACTTTCGTTAACGCCCATAACAATGGTTGCGTCCACGCCGTTGCCGGGTGCAGAAATGATAGATTTCTTAGCACCGCATGCAATATGCTCTGCAAGACCATCACGGTCTTTAATGGTACCGGTGGTTTCTACGACGATCTCAACTCCGAGGTCGCCCCAAGTCCATTCGCCGCGTGCGCAACGGGTAACCAGAATCTGCTTACCGTTAACTTTAAAGCCTTCTTCGTTTGCTTCAACATCTCCTTTAAAGGTTCCGTGAACGGAATCATATTTGAAGAGATGAGCAAGAGACTCGTTGTCTGCGCGAGCGTTAATAGCCGCAATTTCAAGATCAGGATCGTCTGCGAGAAGACGAACGAGATAGCGACCAATACGACCAAAACCATTGATACCAAGCTTTACAGCCATGAAAAAGCTCCCTAGCGGTGGTGAGTTAAATCTTGTTAGAGCAGCCCAGCACGTTTTTAATCTTGTGCTGAACCATATCTTTTACAGCCTGACGAGCTGGCTTGAGGTACTGGCGTGGGTCAAAGTGGGTAGGATTCTCTGCAAAGTGCTTGCGGATAACTGCTGTCATAGCAAGACGGATGTCTGTGTCGATGTTAATCTTACAAACGCCGAATGTAGCAGCTTTACGCAGCAGGTCTTCAGGAACACCTTTGGCAGAGCCGATGTCTCCGCCGTACTTGTTTGCCATGTCAACAAACTCCTGAGGCACGGAAGAAGAACCGTGGAGTACAATAGGGTACTCAGGGAGCATGTTGGTGATTTTTTCAAGACGCGCAAAATCAAGGCGAGCTTCGCCGGTGAATTTGTATGCGCCATGACTGGTTCCGATCGCAATAGCAAGAGAGTCACAACCTGTGCGCTCTACAAATTCTACTGCCTGATCAGGATCAGTGTAAATGGATTTGTCAGACTGTACGTCATCTTCAATGCCTGCAAGACGGCCAAGTTCTGCTTCAACAACAACGCCACGATCGTGAGCGTATGCTACTACCTGTTTGGTAATAGCGATGTTTTCTTCAAAGTCGAGGTGGGAACCATCAAACATAACTGAAGAGAAGCCGCCGTCAATGCACTGCTTACAAATTTCAAAGTCCTGACCATGGTCAAGGTGCAGAGCAAGTGGATGATCAGTTTCTACAAGAGCAGCTTCGATGAGCTTCTTAATGTAAATCTGACCTGCATAGCGGCGTGCGCCTGCGGAAACCTGAAGGATAAGAGGAGCTTTTTCTTCCTGAGCTGCCTCCATGATACCCTGAATGATTTCCATGTTGTTTACGTTAAACGCACCAACTGCGTAGCCTTCCTTGTATGCACGAGCAAACATCTCGTTAGTACCGATAAGTGGCATAATGACCTCCTCAAAAAAATATTATGGTAGTCATGATATTACGGATAACAAGCCGTAATTCTATGATTACTAATAGAAAACACATAAGCTTAACTGTGCCACTTTGCTACATAATAATGTGCTCGACCATGGGCGTGTATGGATCGATCGGAAAGTTAACCGTTTACACTTCTAGCGCATTAAAGCGCCGCTATGAATTCAACAAAGAGGCAATTGATAGACTAAGCTTGATTTTGGTATATACAGTCCAACGTGTGAATAAAAATCCGTACTGACGTCAAACATGTGTACTTTACACGTGGTGCTCATAAAAGCAAAGTAAACAAACTGCAATAGCTAGCAGTACATTTATTGAAAAATATTTTGTGAACAATCGTTAAATCCACTGTTCCCAAGAGTTTGGTTTGTTCAATTTCTTTTAAAGATTGTACCGCACTGCGGTAGAGAATGGCAGTGCGGTACAGGTGATGCTTTATAAAACAGAGTAATTGCTGCTGAATATTGATGTGTAGTCTTTTCTACTGATCAATATTGAGTACAGATAGGGCAGACAGAGTTTCCTCGTCCGTAAACTCAAATTTCAACGGAGTGAGGGTCACGTATCCTTGGTTCAACAGGTCACGGTCTGTTCCCATTGCAACATTTTCCGGTGGTATTTTTCCATCCAGCCACCAGTAACTGCCGCCACGAGGATCTGTATTGTGTACATACCAGTCTTTCCAAGTCGCACTGGTTTGCGGACATACTCGTAAACCTTTAGTCTGCTCCATTGGCATGTTCGGGAAGTTGATATTCACAACGCATCGCTTTGGTAGTGCATTCCATGGCAGGTTCTCTGCGAGCTGAACTGCAAACTCAGCTTGTTCTGACAGGTTTTCCGGTCTGAAGTTGTCGAATGATACCGCCATGGAAGGATAGCCCATGCTTGCGCCTTCTGTGGCTGCGGAAACGGTGCCTGAGTACAGAATGTCTGGCCCTACGTTAGCGCCTGCGTTGATTCCAGAGATGACAAGATCAATTTTTTCATCAATAAGGCTGGTGAGCCCGAGTTTTACGCAATCCACCGGGGTGCCGTAGACTCCCTTGCCGCGGAATCCGTTCTCTTTGAATTCTTTAATGCGAAGCGGCATGGAAAGAGTAACTGCGTGACCTACAGCGGACTGTTCGGTAACTGGAGCTACACAGTGAATAGTATGTCCTGCGTCCGTCAGAGCCTTGTATATGGCGCGTAAGCCGGGTGCCTGAATACCGTCATCATTTGTAAGTGCAATAATCATAAGAACCTCTGGCAAGTGCTTGTATTTGTAAACATCAAATGGTTTGACAACTTCCTTAAAAAACAGGAAGCATATCTTTGTTAATGATAGAAGTTTTGTCTTTGGCGCATGTGTTCGGGAGTGGTAAAAAACAACGTAGATATTCTACTGTTCATTTTTTGCAAACATCCACTGCATTATTTAGTGCCTGCCAATAGATACTATTTGTTTTTTACACCAGATTTCCGGCTTTGTGAAAGTCAGAAGTTAGCTGTGCTTATATGATATATTTACGAGACGTCAGCCTTTGCAGATAAGAGCTTTTTCTTCGGCTATTTTGAAACGTAATTCTTTATTTCTTCAGGGTATAAAATGGACCTCAAAAAAATTCAATTTGTTCGAGATATTTCCAATAATGATGAAGTACTGACTATTTTTGCCATTACGCAAGCTACACTTGCTCAGGCTAGGAATGGTCCTTATTGGCGACTCGAATTATCTGATAGAACCGGTTCAATCGGTGCGAAAGCTTGGAGTCCGCTTGCTCAGCAGTTTCCTGAAATAGCTGCAGGGCAGATGCTTGCTGTAAAAGGTCGCGCCAGTACGTACCGCGATATTTTAGATGTGAATATTGAGCATATGAAAATTCTTGGTTTTGATGACCTTGAAGAACTGGATATGGGCGACTTTGTGGCAGCAGCAGAACGTCATCCTGATGACATGTACGCAGAGCTGCTTGGATTATGTGCGTCTGTGTTCACGCATACCCCGTGGATGACATTTGTCGATTCTGCTCTAGCTGATGCAGAAGTTTCAGCTCGGTTCAAAAGTGCGATTGGTGCAAAAAACGTACACCATGCATACATGGGCGGTTTGCTTGAACATACCTTGTCTGTTGCACAGCTGTGTATGAAGCTTTGTGACCAGTATCCGGAACTTGATCGTCAGGTATTGCTTGCTGGTGCCATCTTCCACGACATTGGCAAAGCGTGGGAATTGAGTGCTGGTCTTGTAAAAGATTATACTGACGAAGGCCGCCTTATCGGGCATATCAATATCGGGTTGGAGAAAGTAGATCCGTACCTCGTTGCCTCTGGTTTGTCTGTCGAATTGCAGATGCACTTTAAGCATCTGATTCTCGGACATCATGGTCAGCGGGAATGGGGTTCCCCTGTTCTTCCTGCTACGGCGGAAGCACTTGTATTGCACTATGCAGATAATATAGATGCAAAGCTTGCACAGCTTCGTGGCCTGTTCAGCGATTTTGAAGATGGTGACACGGGCTGGACACCATATCAGAATACATTGGGACGTTTCATCTTTAAACCAAAGATGACGCCTCCTGACCCCCGTGAAATTTTTGGAGATAACGCCACACCAATGCCTCCTGAGGGCGCCACTTCGCCATCACCGTTTGCAGCCACGGGGCTACCTGAAGAAGATGACTTTTAGCTTTGGGCTGACTACCATGGCATTATCCACTAAGTAATAGTAATCGCGGTCAAGGGGGCGTCCCCCTTGCGGGGTACAGGGGCAGAGCCCTGTTCGCCGAAGGCAATCGAGAAACATATATTGTTTGCAACCTGCTAAGGCTCAAACATACCGAAGGATGAGATATGTTTATTTCTTTAGAAGGAATGGAAGGTTCCGGTAAAAGTACCGTTTTAAAAAAACTGCACGTCTGGCTTGAATCAGAAGGGTATGATGTAGTGCTTACCCGTGAACCGGGTGGCAGTGAGCTTGGTAAAACTCTCCGTGCTTTACTGCTTGATGCAGAAAACACAGACATCACCAGCGAAGCAGAATTGTTCCTTTACCTTGCCGATAGAGCACAGCATGTTGCGCAGGTTATTAAACCAGCACTCGAAGCTGGAAAAGTTGTTCTTTGCGATAGATATGCAGATTCAACGGTTGTGTATCAGGGCTATGGTCGTGGACTTGATCCAAACCTGCTACACTCTTTTAACGAAGTGGCAACCACCGGCTTATGGCCGGATGTAACTTTACTGCTTGATGTTGAACCAGAGATTGGATTGCGTCGTGCGCTTTCACGTAATATCGAAAAAGGTCTTTCCCGTGCTGAAGGGCGTTTTGAAGCTGAAGCTATGGAATTCCATTCCCGCGTACGCGAAGGCTACCTTACTTGGGCTGCATTGAATCACAAACGTTTTGCTGTTGTTGACGCTTCTGTAACCCCTGATGGAGTATTTGAGCAGATCGTTGATCGTATGCGAACAGCTATCGCAATCATGAAAACTGAAAATGTTGGTTAATCAATAATTGTCAAGTCATTGATACGTGACAGGCGATTGCAGGCAGAAGAGAACGTATGCTACGAGCTAAAAATTCTTTAGGGGTAATCTTTTTCCCCGCATATGACTGGGCAATAAGCGCAACTCATCCTGAGAGGGAAGAGCGCCTTTTGTACACGCAGGATCAGCTGCGTGAAGAAGGGCTTTTTGATGTCGAAGGAATTTCGGAATACAAGCCGTTGGTTGCTTCGCTCGAAGATGTGGAACGTACACATTTCTGTTTTCCGAATGTGGAAAGTGTGTGTACCAAATCACATCTGATTTCAGCCGGTGGAGCGATTCGCGCTGCACAGCTGGTGATGGAAGGGGAAAAGGACAAGGCGTTTGCGCTGGTTCGTCCTCCCGGTCATCACGCGATGAAGTCCGTTCATGGTTCGCGCGGGTTCTGCAACATTAATATGGAAGCAGTGATGATTGAGTACATCCGCGAAACATATGGTGCACTCAAAATTGCTGTTGTTGATACAGACTGTCATCATGGTGATGGTACGCAGGATGTGTACTGGAATGATAAGAATGTACTTTTTATTTCCATGCATCAGGATGGCAGGACATTGTATCCGGGAAGTGGATTTCCTGCTGAGCGCGGTGGCGTGAATGCATATGGAAAGACATTAAATATCCCGTTGCCGCCTAATACATCTGATGAGGGTTTTTTGTACACAATAGAAAATGTTGTGCTGCCCGTGTTGGATGACTTTAAGCCGGACATCATTATTAACTCTGCCGGTCAGGATAACCACTACTCTGATCCGATCACGAATATGAATTTTTCAGCACGCGGGTACGCAAGGCTGAATGAATTGCTGAATCCTCACATTGCGGTGCTGGAAGGTGGCTATTCTATTCAGGGTGCGTTGCCGTATGTGAACCTTGGAATCTGCCTTGCAATGGCAGGTATTGATTATGAGCATGTTGCTGAGCCTGATTATAATCCTCAGCGTTATGCACAGACAGAACAGGTAACGGAGTATATTAAAAAACTCTCTAAAGAGTTGCTTGCAGGCTATTTTGCCTCATCTACTCCGGATATCGATGCGTTAGTGAAAAAAGAGGGCTACGAGCGCGACGGCGATTTTATCGTTCGTGCTAAAGATATTTATTATGACACTGATGGTATCAGTGAAAGTCAGATAGAATCTGTAGTGCTGTGCCCTGATTGTTCAGGAACTTTGCGCCTTGAAACATGTTCATCCTTGAACCCGTTAAGTCTGGGTGTTGAGGTGCCAGTTGGCGCGTGCGATCGCTGTCTTGCTATCGGACGACAAGTTTTGGAACAGGCGAGGGCAAATGAAAAGTATCGATATGTGCAGAGTATTAACCGCAGGGACAAGGAGTACGTGCGGTATGGATTTTAAAAAATACTATAACGGCGTAGGAGTATTCCTCCTCGCCGTTTGCTTTTGTATAAGCATTACATCTCCTGCGTCAGCTAAAGATTTAGTGACGTGGGTAGTGCAGCAACAGCTGGATAAAAACGATGCCCTTTATCAGTCTTTGCAGAATGCATATGTGCAGAGACAGTGGGGGACGGTTGCAAAGCGATTTGACGCATATAAAAAAGGCTTCGTTAAGCCGGAGCTGAAAAAAATAAATCGTGTTTCTTTTGCAGCAGATAGGGATGAAAAGCGTCAAAAAAAGCGTGAACAGAATCGCTACAGAGCCCTTCGTGCCAAATTACATAAAGAATATGTGCAGGCACATGGGTATGCTGCAATTGCATACGCACACCGTAAAAAATTTGTTGCAGCACATGATGCGTTGAGACCGGTGCAAGAATATGGCGATGAGCAAGCAATTATTCCTACAGCGCGCGGTATCGTAGCGTATGAAATGAAGGACTATAATGCTGCTGAACCATTGTTGAAAACAGCGAATGTACTTGATTCAAATTTAATTGAACCTGTGTACTATTTGTATAAGGTAGCACTCAAGAAAGGTGAACACGGCACTGCCTATTTCTGGTTGGAAAAAGCGGCTGCTCTGGAACCTACTCGACCTGACCTAATGATGGCGCAGGCAAGATTACTGCAAAAGCTTGGTCAGTCGTCTGCCGCAGAAGTTATGTACTCGCAGCTTATCGGAGTGGATTCAAGCAACGCAATTGCCTATAATAATCGAGGGTATTGCAGAATTGCTTTAGGTAAACTTGAGGCTGCATTTAGTGATTTTAGCAGTGCGTTGGTAATTAATGATCAATACACAGAAGCACTGCTAAACCGCGCTGCTTTGTGGCGCACCACTAACAATCTACCGGCAGCGTTGAAAGATTTAACTGCTGGGTTACTCATAACGCCTAGTGACACTCGACTACTCGTTTCCCGAATGCAGGTTCTGAATGATGCTGGAAAATATGCATTGGCAAAAGTGGACATGGAACAGATTCTAGTTCTTTCAGATTCTATTTCAGCGGTAAATGAAGCAGGGTGGTTTTTAGCAACATGCCCTTCAGACCTAGTTCGTGATGGACAACGTGCTGTTGGCCTTTTGTTGCCAATTCTTGAGCGAAGCAAAAGACATCCGCGTGTATTAGATTCATTGGCAGCTGCGTATGCATCGTCTAATGAATTTGATAAGGCTGTAGCTACGCAACAAGAAGCACTGACTCGCGGTATTGAATATCGTTTGGCGCCTTATCAGCTGGCGAGGTATGAAAAGCGACTCGCTTTGTATACTGATGATAGACCCTTTAAAACCAGTATGGATTAATACTATGACCAACCCGATTGATACCTTTTGGACTTTACGCTTGGCAGAACTGAAAGAGGTTCTTGAAAAGAATAACTTTGAAGTATTTATGGCAAACTCTGTCAAAGATGCAAAAAAAGTATTTAATGAAGAGATCATGTCTTCACTCAAAGGTGTAAAAACCGTGGCTATTGGTGGTTCAGTTACTCTTGCAGATACTGGAATTCTCGACGATGTGCGTTCAAATGAAGCATTAGAATTTTTTGATCCATACGATAAATCACTTTCCGCTGAAGAAAAATATGAACTGCGTCGTCAGTCTCTGTTGGCTGATCTTTTCCTTACCGGCACAAACGGTGTGACCGAATGCGGTAAGCTCATAAACCTTGATATGACCGGTAACCGTGTTGCGGCATTAAACTTCGGCCCAAAGCATGTTGTTCTATTTATTAGTAGAAACAAGCTTGTGGAAACTGTTGATGATGCAATGTTCCGCATTAAAGATTACGTAGCACCGGTTAATACCATGCGCTTGGATATGAAAACTCCTTGTAAAAAAACAGGCCAGTGTCTGGACTGTTCCAGTTCTGAGCGCATCTGTAATATCTGGACAATTACTGAAAAATGTTTCCCGCCAAAACGCATCAAAATTGTTTTGATTAATGAAGATGCCGGTTACTAGCAGTAGCCAATGTGTTTGGTAGCTAGCTATCAAATTTCAGACGATTCCAGCAATGCGTCTTCCCCATAGCGGCGGCGCATTGCTGATTTTCCTATATCCTTTCATGTCGGCATGACCGGCATGACTTCGGATGTACAGTTACCAGCTGTACATAGCAATGAGTGCCGCATGGTACTAGCCCTGCGGACATATGCCCACATACCGCGTGCTTATTAATAAGAGACGCAGTATGTGCTGGCTGAGGATGCTGGATGTTAACGCTGTTATGCAATTATGAGACTTTGGTCGGAACACGTCTTCGCAATGTTGTTATGAACATTATTGAGTAACGTGTGGGCATATGCTGCATGCTGTAGACTTAGACACTATATTGTGACTGATACAGTGTGCGGTATAAGATGTAAGCTTCTCATCGCCGACCAGTACGGAAGGCCGTACACGAACATTCTTGTCCAGCGAATGGTTCCAACACTTGATGACTGATAATTCTCATCTTACGGACGGAGCATCATGTTTCTGAACGAGCACTTGAGCAAGAAGTTGTTTGGCGAGGCTGGAATTACTACCCCAGAGGGAACTCTTTTAACACCTGATACGATAGCTGTTCCTGAGCATATGGAGCCACCGTGGTACCTTAAAGCACAGGTTCTTACAGGTGGCCGCGGAAAAGCCGGTGGGATTTTGCGGGCGGATAATTCGTCAGAATTCTACCAGAAAGCTGAAAAAATTTTCAACATGGAAATCAAAGGCAATACGGTTCCTTTCATTCGAGTGGAACAGGCAACCGATATTGCAAAAGAATGCTACCTTTCTTTTGTGCTCTCCCGTGAGCGCAAAGACCTTCTCTTCACAGTAAGCGCAGCCGGCGGGATTGAAGTAGAAAATTCTACACAGGCAGCCAAACCGCTTATTCAACGAGTTCATCTCCTTTCCGGTTTGAAAGACCATCATTTACGGGCTGCATTTTTTGAACTTGGCGTAGGCAAAGAACACTATGCCGGTTTTTGTGATCTCGTGAAAAAACTCTATGGCTCCGTAACAGAATTTGGCCTGCTCATGGCAGAGATTAATCCGCTTGTTATTACAAAGCAGGGCGAGTGGATGGCTCTTGATGGAAAGGTTGAACTTGATGACAACGTGGTGGATTTAAATCCAGACAGGTTGGGCGGGTACTATACTCCTGAGCATCATTCCCACGAAGAAACCATCGCCCGTGAAGCTGGGCTTAGCTACGTACAGCTTAAAGGCTGGGTGGGTATTCTTGTTAACGGTGCTGGGCTTGCCATGGCGACAATGGATCTGTTGAACTTTAACGGGTTGACTGCCGCAAACTTTATGGACTTAGGCGGTGCTGCAGACAGAGAGCGTATTAAACGTGCTCTTGATCTTCTATTTGGTAATGATGATGTGAAGGCGGTTTTTATTAACCTCTTCGGCGGAATTGTTTCCTGTAAAGAAGTAGGTAACGCATTGCTTGCAGTTCTTGAAGGGCAGCCTGCACCAAAGCCAATTGTTATTCGCATGGCAGGTTTTGAGTCTGAAGAAGGCCGCGCATTGATGCAGGAAGCTTCTGTTGAAAATGTATTCATTGCCAGTGAAATGAATGACGCATTGGATACTTTGAATACATTAAAACCTGTTGATGCTCCGACCGTTGAATTTATTTTGGATACAGAATCTCTACCGCCTTCTGTGCCTCCGTTTACACGCACAGGTGTGGCCAATGTTTTGGGATTAAACAAAGACTCACAAGTACTCGTTCAAGGCATTACCGGTAAGGTTGCTCAACGTCATGTTGCGTTAATGCAGGAATACGGAACAAAGATTGTTGCAGGTGTAACGCCATTTAAAGGTGGTCAGGAAGTGATGGGTGTTCCTGTGTACAACTCTGTGCACGAGGCAAAGAAACAGCACCGCATTGATGCATCGATCATTTTTGTTCCTGCCGGATTCGCGGCTGATGCGGTCGCTGAATCAGCAACGGAAGATATACCTTGGGTCATTTGTATTACTGAAGGCATTGCGCAGGCCAGTATGTTGTCTGCACTGCAAGACCTGTCAGGTTCCAGTACACATATTATTGGACCGAACACTCCCGGTGTCATCGTTCCCGGACAATGCAAAATTGGCATTATGCCGGCAAATGTTTTCACTGCCGGCAATGTCGCTATTTTCTCCCGCTCTGGTACTCTGACTTATGAAGCTGCGGACAGACTTTCGCAAGCCGGAATCGGGCAGTCGATTTGTGTTGGTATCGGTGGTGACTCATTTATCGGAACAAGCTTCACAGATCTGTTTGAACTTGTCCGTAATGACGACAATACTCACGCAGTGCTTATTCTGGGTGAAGTGGGTGGTTCAGCAGAAGAAGAGCTTGCCCGCTATGTTAGAATGACTGGCTTTGAAAAGCCGGTAGTTTCTTTCATTGCCGCACGTACAGCACCTCCGGGAAAACGGCTTGGACATGCCGGTGCGATTCTTGATGAGAATTCAGGCGGTATCGAACTGAAGTTACAAGCTATGCGTGACGCAGGATTTGTTATCAGCCCAGACCTTGCTCAGCTTCCAGAGCTTGTGAAAGGTGTCTTAGAAGGTTCTGCCCATAGATCTGCCGTTTAGCAGCTGTGCTGTAGGAATCTCTATTCTTTATATAAATATGGGCAGTCACATGTACGTGGCTGCCCTTTAGAGGTTTTGATGGTTCTTTCACGGTTATTTAGGGGGCTGACTTTGGTGGTGATGCTGCTGATGTCGAGCCTTCCAGCATTTTCTGCTGAAGAAAGCATTTGCTTTGGTGAAACACGATCTGGTCACTTGTCAGGCGGTGTCAGGCTTCCGCGTACTGGTTTGAATTTTTCTGCATATTCTGATCTTGGGTGGATTGCAGGAAGAACGTATGTTCACTCAAAAATCGCAGAAGTTGTGTTGGCTAGCTATAAAGCACTGCAAAAGACAATACCTGATGCAACTTTTGTGTACGGCGAAACAGGTTGGAAGTCCGGTGGGTCTTTTAAGCCGCATAAGACACACCAAAATGGTCTTTCTGTAGATTTTATGGTTCCTGTTCGGAATTCAAAGGGTAAATCTGTCCCGCTGCCTTGTTCTGTATTCAATAAACTTGGGTATTCATTAGAATTTGACCGCAGAGGCCGGATGGATGATTTGCAGATTGATTTTGAGGCAATGACTGAACATATCTACTGGTTGCATAAGAAAGCAGCAGAGCGCGGTGTGAAGATATGGAGAGTTATTTTTGATCCTGCATTGCAGAAGCAGTTAACAGGAACAAGCCGCTGGCCGTATTTAGAAAAGTATGTTCAGTTTTCTACAAGACGTTCATGGGTTCGCCATGACGAGCATTATCACGTGGACTTTATCGTGAAATGTAGAGCGAACCAAAGTTAGGCGGTTGGCAGTTTTTAAGGATAAAAAAAGAGGGAACCAGTTGGTTCCCTCTTTTTTTATTGCTTGTCTGCTGAACTAAATATCGAACAGCATTTCAAGATCGTCCCGGGTGAGTGATTTCCATGCTTCCTTACCAGGAATAATAGAGTCTGCTACACCTTTTTTCATTTCCTGAAGTTTGAGAATCTTTTCTTCAACAGTATCCGAACAAATCATTTTGTATGAGAATACCTGAGACTTCTGCCCGATACGGTGAGCACGGTCAGTCGCCTGATTTTCAACAGCAGGGTTCCACCAAGGATCATAGTGGATAACGTAGTCAGCACTTGTCAGGTTAAGACCAGTACCGCCTGCTTTCAGAGAGATGAGGAAGATAGGAATATCCGGTGAATCGTTAAACCTGTCTACCTGATCGAAACGGTCTTTGGATGTACCGTCAAGGTACGCGTACGGAATATCTGCAATCTGTAACCATGAGCGAATAATGTGCAGCATGGATACGAACTGTGAGAATACCAGTACTTTGTGCCCTTCAGAAACAATGTCAGTAATCATGTCCTTGAATGCTTCAAACTTACCGGAAGGCAGGTTTGTCGTAAATCCAGGCATGTTGAGATTGAGAAGGCGCGGGTGACAACAAATCTGACGGAGCTTGAGAAGTGCATCCAGAATAGACATCTGGCTGCGTGCCATGCCTCGTTCGTCCACGTCAGACATAACCTGTTCTCTAAGCTTGGAAGCCAAGGCATGGTAAAGCTCTGCCTGCTCTTCAGCAAGTGCACAGTACTGAACGTTTTCGATTTTAGGCGGCAAGTCTTTTGCCACTTCTGCTTTTGTACGACGTAAAATAAATGGTTTCACGCGAGTACGTAGTTGCTCGATTGTTTCTTCGTCACCATCTTTAATAGGTTTCACAATACCACGCTGGAAGGCGTGCTGTGAGCCAAGGAAGCCCGGCATTAAGAATTCAAAGAGAGACCACAGTTCAAACAAGTTGTTCTCAATCGGGGTACCGGAGAGACAAAGTCTCTGTTGGGCGCTGATTTTCCGAACAGAGCGAGCTGTGATGGTATTCGGGTTCTTAATGTTCTGTGCTTCGTCAAGGATGATAGAGTTAAACTCATACTTTTGTAACTCTTCAAGGTCACGGCGAAGCAGGGCGTATGTTGTTACAACTAAGTTAGAATTGTTGATCTGTTTAAACATGTTTTCACGACGGGTTCCGTAAATAATAAGACGCTTGAGTTCTGGTACGAACTTAGCGGCCTCACGGTCCCAGTTGGGGAGAACAGAGGTTGGAACAACAATAAGGTTAGGGCCGTTGTCTCCACGTTCTACCATGTGCTGAATAAAGGACAGAGTCTGGATAGTTTTACCGAGACCCATTTCGTCGGCAAGGATGCCGCCGAAACCATATTCACGCAGGAAGTTAAGATAGCTGAGACCCTGCTGCTGGTATCCGCGAAGTGTGGCTTGTAGCCCTGCTGGCGGATCAATAGAGGTAACTTCTTTGAAAGTATGTATCTTTTCGCGAAGCGTATCCCAGAATCCATCAGTTTCCACTTCAGGAAGATCATCAAGCAAGTTGTCCAATACCGGCGCTTCGTATTGTTCAAAACGTTGCTGTGGTGGCTGTTCAGGGTCAAGACCCATAGCGCGCAGTTTGTGCGCAACTTTTTCAAGCCAAGACTCTGGCAAGCTGGTGTATGAACCGTCTTTCAACTGAACATAGCGTTTGCCCTGAGACCATGCTTTCCAAATAAGATCGATCGGAACCTTCTGGCCATCGTAATCAACTTCAATATCAAGAGAGAACCATTTTTCGTCCTCATTGGATTCCACGGTGGCATTGATAACCGGAGTGGCAAGGCGAACCTTGTACTTGGAGAGCGCTTTTTCGCCGAATACTCGGTACTGCTCAACAAGTTTAGGGTACGCATCCAACAGGAAGGTAATAGCTTCTTCAGGTTCCAGGAACCAGATACGGTTGTTACGCGGCTGGAAGTTCATTTCCAGCAATTTTTCAGCAAGAAATGCCTCTTCACCCTGCATGCGGCGAATGAGGTATGTGGTGCCTTCGTAGGAATAACTACCTGTCATAAATTCAGGGTTAGGCCCCGGAAGCAAGAATTCTCCGTGAATTGTCTCGTAAAAGTTCTGAATTTCCAGAGTGAGCAGTGAACCTTCTTCATCAAGGAAAAGTTTCGGGTTGTACGTGCCAGGAACAAAAATAGGTTCCATGTGCTCCAGAAACTTCTCAGGCTCATGTAAGTCGGACGTCGGGAACTGTGTCCAGACTCGGTCAAGAAATTCAGGGATATCATCACGGCTGACGTGCGGAGGATGCTGCACAAGATCCTGAACGAGTATGGCGTCCAAGGTAGTGTGAACAGGGTGGAACCCTTTTTTCCAGCAAACCCATAACGGCATCTGGCCGTGGAATGATACGTCCTCTTCAGTAATTGATAAAGGTTGCTTACCGCTTCCTTCAATCATTACCGCAAAGGTGAGACCAGCTTCCTCAAGATCAGGCTTGAGCTTAAGCTGCATGGTTGTAGTTTCAATACGGCACGGCTTATCTGTGTCCTGCCAGAACAAGTAATACTCATTCTTAACAGTCCAGAGGAACCACGTGAGAAGACCATCGGGGATTTCTACACGATGTCCGAAATAGTCGTTGTACTTGCCGACTTGTTCCAACAGCTCTGCAAGCCCCGGAGTCTGTTCATGCCAGTCCGGATGATCGAGGAGTTGCTGGATTGTAATTTCGTTATGCACTGTGGACAAACCAGATTTGTTCTGTCTCGCACGGAAGAACGAAACCTGTAATCTGCCCGGTTCTGGGTGAAAACGGTAAAGAAGGTAGTGTCTGCCGGCTTCTGGTTCGAGTTCGGTAGAGAAGTAGGATCTGAAGTTTTGTCTCCAGTCTGAGCGTGGCTTCGCAGGAGCAGCCTCGGTAGTAGCTCCCTCTTCAAGAGAAGGGATGAACTTGAGAGCAGCGGCACCTACGTGACGACACGCACCAGAAAACGCCTCAGGACAGTTGCAGATGAAGTTTGTGGAGTTCTCGTGGAAATCCAGCGAAATTTTCGGAGAATAAATCTGAAAATCTTCACCTTGAACTGTACCGGAGATGTCCCAGTATCCGTCCCCTTTTTTAACACTAATCTTCTGAACTCCGCCGGAGTCGAGAAGATATTGGGAACCTTCGATAATATATTCTGGAATGGTACTCGATACCAATTCATGAAGCAGTTTTTTTGCGGAAGCCTCATCCATCTAAAAAAGCTCCTTGTGGAGTATGTAACGCCCAAAAAAGGCGTCCCGCTATGTTACCCTATAGCAAAGGGGCATAAGGTTGTTCAAAATTCAATCAGTTTTCAATAAGGTAGAAGTTTGTTAGCGTTACTTCTACCGTCTTAAATATTTTTTTCTGTATCCACTCAGGATACTCTATCTGATGATTTTGGCAATAGTGAGGATGCTATGCATTGCAGTTTGCAAAATAGAGTGCTTTTGGGAGCACTGTTATGTGTTCTATTTTTAACAGGTTGCAGCTCTCCTGCTGAAAAAAAGCAATCTGCATCCAACTCTGCGGCTTCTGCTAACAAGCAATCCGCAAGAGCCGTTGGAGACAATACAACAAATATTCAGAAACCGGAATACGGTGGACGCATTATTTTAGGCTCAATTGGCGATATAGCAAATATGATTCCTATGCTGAGCTCTGATGCTGGGTCTCACGAGGTTGCATCAAATATTTATGTGTCTCCTCTAAAGTACGATAAAGACTTAAAAATTGTTCCATACGCAGCAGAATCATTTGAAGTTTTAGATGAGGGAAAGAAAATACGCATCACGATGCGTAAAGATGTTGTATGGGAAGATGGAGTACCCCTTACTGCGGAAGATGTAGAATTTACATATAAATTGTATATCGATCCCAATACACCCACAGCATATGCACAAGACTATCTTTTAGTAAAAAAGTTTACTTTGATAGATAAGTATACCTTTGAAGCAACATACGAAAAACCTCTTGCCCGTATTTTGTTAAGTTGGATGTTGGACATAATGCCTAAACATCTGTTGGAAGGTAAAGATGTTACCAACTCTCCACTTTCCGAAAACCCCATTGGTGCAGGCCCGTTTAAATTTAAACAATGGGATAGAGGCCAGAAGATTGTTCTTGAAGCAAGCGACACATACTTTCTTGGCAGACCATACCTGAATGAAATGGTGTACCGCGTTATCCCAGACACTACCACGATGTTTCTGGAATTGAAGGCAGGGCATCTGGATATGATGTCGCTTACACCGCAGCAGTATTTATATCAGACCGACAGTAAATACTTTGAAGAAAATTTTGCAAAGTACAGATATCTATCCTTTGGCTATTCCTTTTTAGGCTTCAATTTTAGGAACCCGCTTTTTAAAGATTCAGCTGTTCGAAGAGCAATTTCTTACGCAATCGATAAAGAAGGGCTGGTTAAAGGGGTTTTATTCGGACAGGGCAAGCCAACTATCGGGCCGTACAAGCCGGGTACATGGGTCTACAATAAAGAGATTGAAGACTACGGGTATGACCCTGATAAGGCAACGAAATTATTAGAAAAAGAAGGTTGGGTTAGAAATGCGGATGGCATGCTTGAAAAGGATGGCATACCGTTTATGTTCACAATTCTTACCAACCAGGGGAACGAAGCACGAATAAAAACTGCCACGATCATTCAAAGTCAGTTGAAAGATATTGGTATTCAGGTCACTATTAGAACTGTTGAATGGGCAGCATTCATCAAAGAATTTTTGAATAAGGGACGCTTTGACGCACTTATTTTGGGGTGGAACATCCTTCAGGATCCGGATATTTCTACAGTTTGGCACTCTTCACGGGCTGAAGACGGTGGCTTGAACTTTATTAAATATATCAATCCGGAGCTTGATAAATGGCTTGATATTGGTCGGAATACTCTCGATATGAAGGTGCGTAAGGAAGCGTATGATCATGTGCAGGAAATTTTGCACACGGACCAGCCATATTGCTTTTTATTCGTTTCATATGCGTTACCGATCGTACACAGGCGATTTAAAGGAATTGAGCCTGCACCGGCAGGCATTACGCATAATTTAGACCGATGGTGGGTTCCTAAAAGCCAGAGGCGTTACGAGGTTGCAAACTAATCCATGATCAGGATTCAGGAAATATTAGATAAAGTAACAGAACTGCGTCCCGATGCGGATGTAGCTCTGATTCAGAAAGCGTACGTGTTTTCTGCTGCTGCGCATGCTGGCCAGACTCGCCTTTCCGGTGAGCCTTATCTGTCGCATCCGCTCTCTGTCGCTTATGAGCTTGCCTGTATGCGTATGGATGATGTTTCCATTGCTGCGGGATTATTGCACGACACGGTAGAAGATACGTCTGCTACCATTGAAGTCATTGATACTCAGTTTGGTGAAGAAGTCGCGGATGTTGTCGATGGTGTAACAAAAATTAGTTTGATGACATTTGCAAGCAAGGAAGCAGCTCAGGCGGAAAATATCCGTAAAATGATCCTTGCGATGGCGGAAGATATCCGCGTTCTTATTGTTAAGCTCGCGGACAGAGTGCACAATATGCGCACTCTTGATTTCCAGAAGACTCACAAGCAAAAACTTATTTCGCAGGAGACTATGGACATTTATGTCCCTCTTGCTAACCGTCTTGGCTTGCACCGTATTAAACTGGAACTTGAAGATTTAAGTTTTCGTTACCTGCGTCCGGAAGTGTTTAGCTCCATTACCGAATGGTTGGATGCAAACAGAACTTCAGGGCAGGAATACATCCAGAGCGTGATTCAGCTCCTCTCATCAATGATGAGCGATAATACCATCAAAGCCGAGATTAAAGGGCGTATTAAGTACCGCTATTCAATCTATCGCAAGATGGAACAGCAGAACCTAACACTTGATCAGGTTCATGACATTATTGCGTTTCGTGTAGTCGTTAAAGATGTGCGCGATTGTTATGCTGTACTTGGTCTTGTTCACGCAATGTGGAAGCCGGTTCATGGTAGATTTAAAGATTACATCTCCATGCCTAAGGCGAACATGTATCAGAGCCTCCATACTACTGTTGTAGGGCCGGAAGGTGAGCGCATCGAAATTCAGATCCGTACTGATGAAATGGATCAGTTGGCTGAATTCGGCGTAGCTTCACACTGGCTGTATAAAGAGGGTGGCGGAGGACGTCTGAAAGCCCGTGACGTGCAGCAGTTTACATGGCTGCGCGAACTGCTCGACTGGCAAAAAATGGAAACGGATTCCAAAGAGTTTATGCGCTCTTTGAAGTTCGATCTGTTTAAAGACGAAGTCTATGTGTTTACCCCTGGTGGTGATGTAAAAGAATTACCGGAAGAGGCGAGCCCTATCGACTTTGCGTACATGATTCACACACATGTTGGTGATAAATGTTCCGGTGCAAAGGTAAACGGCAAGCTTGTTCCACTTTCTACTCCATTGAAAAATGGTGATACCGTAGAAATTATTACAGATCAGCACAGACATCCTAGTCGTGATTGGCTGCGCTTTGTAAAGACTGCAAAAGCACGTACCCGTATCAACCACTTTATTCGTACGGAAGAACGTACCCGTTCCATCAGCCTTGGTAAGGAGATGTTGGAAAAATTGGGACGCCGTATGGATATTAACGTCCAGAAGGCTCTCAAAGAGGGTGCGTTTGAAGCGGTTGCCGATGAATTCAACCTGAAGGAAGTGGATGAACTGCTTTCACAGGTTGGGTATGCACGTTTAACTCCTCGCAAGATTCTTCAGCGTCTCCAGCCGAAAGAAGTGCCGGATGTTGAAGAAGCAGAAGTTGCTCCAACTCCTGATGATAGGATTGAGCAAACTCTTGCAAATAGTGTGGGCATTAAGGGTGTTGATGATGTCCTGGTTCGTTTCGCGCGTTGTTGTACTCCTGTACCGGGCGAAGCTATCATCGGGTTCATTAGTCGTGGGCGTGGTGTAACTGTTCATACATCAGACTGTCCTAATGTTCAGAATCTTGAAGCTGAGCGTCTCATCTCCGTATTCTGGGATGGAACAGAGGATAAACCGTATCCTGCTCGTATCAAAATGATCGCCAAGAATATTATGGGGATGATGGCAAAGGTTAGTGACCTGCTTATGCAGGAAAAAGTTAACCTTGATGCAGGCGTGTTCCATTCAATGGTGGATGGAATGTCAGAAATGGAGTTTACTGTAGAGGTGCGAGACATTGCACATCTATACAGAACTATTGATAAACTCCGTGCACTAGAAGGAATGGTAGAAGTATCTAGACTTTCCTCTTCAGATTAATTTGTTTTTGCCGATAAGAATTGTAGCCGCGGTCTGTTTGTGACTACAGTTGTTACTTTGCAATACAAGTAGTTTTACATAGAATGTAAAAGCCGCGATGCCAAAACATGGTTTCGCGGCTTTTTTTGTTCTTACTTTAGTTTTTGTTGCTGTTGTAGGCAGTGGAATGTTTTATGAGAGTCAGTACTTTTCATTATGCAAGCCATACTCGCGAAGTGTTAGTTGATACTGTATAGGGAATGCATGTAAAAAATGTTTTTCCTTAAAATAGCGAATAGTTGCCTATTGTAAAATAATTAGAATTCTCTATGGTGTTCTAAACAGACAGGTAGCGACATACAGTATATTGCTGTTGGAAGAATGTGCATACTGTACTGATCCGTTGAAAAATGTGAACAGGAGATTCTGTTGATTAGGGTTGTAGTAATAGATGACTCCGCTTTTATGCGGAAAGCGCTGACAACAATGCTGGAGAAGGATCCAGATATTAAAGTTGTAGCAACAGCACGTAACGGTGCAGATGGACTTACTGTCATCAGACAGCACGATCCTGATGTTGTAACACTTGATATCGAGATGCCCCAGATGGACGGCCTTACGGCACTCCGACATATTATGATGGAGATGCCGCGTCCTGTTTTGATGATCAGTTCCCTTACTATGGAAGGTGCAGAGTCAACACTTAAAGCTATGGAGCTTGGTGCTGTTGATTTTATTCCAAAGCAGCTTTCCAAGGTTTCTCTTGAGATTGTCAAAATTGAAAAAGACCTTCAACAAAAAGTAAAACATGTATCTCGCCGTAAAATACGTGCTCCGCGCACCAGTCGTCCGCCGCTTGCGGCAAAGGCTGCTGCACGCATGGCACCACCTGTTATGCGCGGGAGACCTAAGCGTGATGTTGTCGCCATTGGTGTTTCTACTGGCGGCCCTCCTGCGGTGCAGAAGGTGTTATCTAAACTTCCTGCAAATTTCCCTGCTGCTATTTTAATAGCACAACACATGCCTGCTGCGTTTACCGGTCCATTTGCCAAACGCCTTGATAGTGTTTGTCAGATTAAAGTGAAAGAAGCATCAGGTTCTGAGCCAATCGTACCCGGAACTGCATATATTGCACCGGGGGGAAAGCACATTGTGTTGCAGCAGCGTGGGTCCAGAATGGAAGTTGTGGTGAAAGAAGAGCCTGCCGATGCGTTATATAAGCCATCTGCTAACGTGTTGATCGAGTCTGTTGCCAAAGCACAGGGACGTCGTGCTGTGGGGGCAATTTTTACTGGTATGGGGAATGATGGCTTGCTTGGAATTCGTGAATTGAAAAGCAGAGGCGGCTATATTCTAGCTCAGAATGATGCCTCATGTGTTGTTTACGGAATGCCTAAGGCCATTGTGGATGCAAAGCTGACCGACGAGATTTTGGATATCGATGATATGGCGGCAGCTCTGATGGCAAGCATTTACAAATAATGTATGCGGGATTTCCGCTAACGAAGAAGGTACATGTATGTCTGGATGTGACAAAATTTTAAATCAGTTACGCTCTGATGATTCCGAGTCCGTTCGTGATGCTGCCTTTGTTGCAGGTTCAGAAAAGATGGAGTGTGCGGTTCCGGAACTCATCCGGCATATACAGGAAGGCAACTTAGGGGTGCAGGAAGCTGCAGATCGTGCTCTTCGTGTTATCCGCGGGAAAAAAACTGTTCAAACAGTAATTCCATTACTTGCTTCCGAAGAAGCTCCGGTACGTAACGCTGCAATGGATATTTTGCGCGAAATTGCCGAAGACGATCTCGAAAGTGTGATGAGCCAACTTGGTAGCACAGATCCTGATCTTCGAATTTTTGTTTCGGATATTTTAGGTTCTTCCAACAGTCTGTTTGCTGTTGCACCACTCTGTGATGCACTGCTTAAAGATGAAGAAGTTAACGTTCGTTATCAGGCTGCTGTCAGCTTGGGAGAACTTGGCTTTTCTGATGCAGCAGATAGCCTGATTCAAGCATTGGAAGATGAAGAGTGGGTACAGTTTTCTGTAATCGAAGCTCTTACTAAAATTGGCGCAGCGCAGACTGCTGGTGCGTTAGTTCGTGCTCTTGGACATTCCACTCCGCTTGTAGCTTCCATGATTGTTGAAGCACTTGGCGAAATGGGTGACCTTAAGATCGTCCCACTACTTATAGAGCAGATGGCAACAGCACCTGCACCATTACAGAATAAAATTTGCCGCGCTGTTGTACAGCTTTTGGGAGATAAGACTCTTGAATTGCTTCCGGCTGAAAAGCGGGATCAGTTTAATAATGCTTTGCTTGCTGCTCTTGAAGATGAAGATGAGCAAATACAGCTTGCAGCGTTACGTGGTCTTTCAACCGCCAAAGGTGATGAGGCAACACAGAAAGTGATGAGCACTGTCGCCACTTTTAATGTTGATCGCGATACCGATAAGCTTATTGCTGCTGTAGAGTGCCTTGCACATCTTGGTTGTAATAACGCCATGCTGGATGTGTTCCTTGATGACAACGAACTTGCTTTGCGCGTTGCGGCGGAAGCCGTTTCCCGTATGTCTGAAGACGAGATGAAGAAAGCCATTCCGACTCTTCTTTCCGTATTCAACGATAAAGGGCTGTTTGTACAGCGCGACCTCATTACAGTGCTTGTTAAGGCTGCTAGTTCTTCAGAGGAAATGTTCTTCCAGAATATGTTGAACGAGCACACCGATGAATTGATTATTAAGAAAGCATTGTACTTCCTTGGTGAAAATACAAATTCTCCTAAAAGTGCCGAAATGATTTTCGAAATGCTGTCTCATGAGTCCTTTGAAGTGAAGGATGCAGCATTAGAAGCAGCAATTGCCATGAATAATGAAATGCTTTGGATTCGTTTTGTATCCAGAGTGGAAAGTGAAGATGCTACAGAGCGCATGATGGCAGTCTACGCTCTTGGTAAATCCATGAATGATGTTCATGTTGAACTGCTCAAAGAAGCACTTTCCGATCCTGTTGTTGATGTTCGACTTGTAGCACTGGAAGGGCTGATTGCGCTGAGCTCTGAACCTGCAACTCTTGTAGACCAAGTTCAAGCTCTGCTCCATGACAGCAATAGAGATATTCGACTTGCAGTCATCGATATGATTGGCAAAACCCAGTCTGAAATCTACCAGACTGATCTTATTGAAGCTTTGAATGACGAAGATGACTGGGTAGCGATACGCGCAATCGAGCATCTTAGTGCACTGCACACTGATGAAGTGGTGGAGCCATTGCTGAATGTTTTTGCGGCAAGAAGTGTTCTTGTTCAGCATAAGGTAGTAAAAATGCTTGGTAAAATGGGCACAGAACGTTGTTTCGGTGCACTGTTAACCATGATGAGTCACGATGATCCGGAGATTTGTGAAGCTGCAGAACGAGCGGCAGATCAAATCAGAAGCAGATAGTAGGGGGGCCATGTGTCATCACTTTTCTCGAGATCCACAAGTTTTCAGCGGGAGCTTCATGCCAGTGATGAAGAGTTTCGCCAAATCAGAGATCATATCTACGATTTGTGCGGGATTCATATTGCTGACAACAGAAAGTACCTGGTTGAAAATAGATTGGCAGCACGCCTGAAAGATTTAAATCTTAAAACGTTTGGTGAATATTACTACTACCTTCGGTACGATAAAAACCGTAGAGAAGAGTTGAATAAACTCTACGAAGTGATTACGACAAACGAGACAAGCTTTTATAGAAATCCACCACAACTCAAGGTTTTCCAAGAGGTTGTGCTTAAAGAAATGTTGGACACCCTCAGAGCAAAACGTAGCCGTAGGCTCCGTATCTGGTCTGCTGGCTGTTCCTCCGGTGAAGAGCCATATACTTTGGGCATAATTTTGCATGAAGTTCTCAAGACTGAAATTGCTTCCTGGGACATCAAGATTACAGCAAGCGATATTTCCACTGCTGTTCTCGGAGCTGCAAAGAGCGGAATTTATTCCGACTATGCGCTGCGAACCACTCCTCCTGAAATTACTCGTAAGTATTTCAAGAAGGATGGAAGGGAATATCATCTTGCAGATAACGTGAAAAAACTTGTCAGGTTTGATCAGTTGAACCTTAACGACAAGTTGCAGATGAAACGGATTGAGCGGTCTCAGATTGTTTTCTGTAGAAACGTAATCATCTATTTTGATGATGAAATGAAGACTCGGGTAATGAGTTCTTTCTACGATAACCTCCAGCCTGGAGGTGCATTGTTGATTGGACATTCTGAGTCATTGCATAATATATCTCGGGCATTTAGACCTGAACATCATAAGGGTGCAATCGTTTATCGCAAAGATTCTTAATCTGAAGCAGCGGGGCATCCTGTAGAGGAGTATAGTTTGAACGCCAAAGTTCTGGCTATCGCCAACCAAAAAGGCGGCGTGGGAAAAACTACCACAACTGTCACCCTCGGTGCAGCGTTAGCACGTATGAATAAAAAGGTTCTCATTATGGATCTTGACCCTCATGCGTGTGCTTCTGTCCACTTGCGTTTTTTTCCGGATACAGTGCAGCGCACAACATACGATTTGTTTACAGCGCCGCGTAAGGTTTGGCCGTTGTTATGGAAGCAGTTAATCGATAGAAAAGACGGTCAATATTTTGACGTTGCACCGGCATCTATCAGGCTTTCAGAGCTCGAGGTTGACCTTAAGGAAAAACACGGAAAGGGCAGTTTGCTTAAATCTGCGCTCGAAGAGGTTCGTGATGAGTATGACTATATCCTCTTGGACTGTCCGCCCCAGCTGGGGATGCTTCAGGTAAATGCGATTGTTGCTTGTGATCTGTTAATTATACCCATTCAGACAGATTTTTTAGCGCTACATGGGCTGAAATTGCTTTTTGATACGCTACGCACCCTTAATAAGGTTTTGCCAAAACCAGTTACGTACCGTGCATTGGCTACAATGTATGATAAGCGAGCGGGGGCGTGCCGCAGGGTACTGGATCTGCTCGGTAGAAAAATGGGGGATTTAATGTTTTCCTCAGTAATTGGAATTGATACCCGCTTTAGGGATGCAAGTGCTCTGGGAAAGAGTGTATATGAAATTGATGCATCCTGCCGTGGGGCACGTGGGTATGAGCTTTTGGCAAAAGAGGTAGAAAGCCTATGGTAAAAACTCCTGAAGAATATTTTGAAGATCATTTATTTGATGTTGTGCAGGCTGAACCCGCAAGTACTTTTACTGCGGCTGAAGCAGCATTTATGTCAAAATACCTTGGGGTGAATGAATCAGAAGCATTAGAGCGACTTGGATTGAATAAATCCATTGAGCCGGAATGTGTTCTTACTGCGGTTGGCTCATCATATGAGACTTCCGCAACTGCAGAACCGATTCCGACAGTTACGCTTGCTGCTCCTTCAGAAGAACTTGTCCAAAAGATGAATACGCCTTCATCTTTTGAAGAAGATGAGGTGAAAGTCTCGTCTACTGCACCAAGAGCTCAGGCTCCTGAGATTGCAGTTGCTGAACCTATTCAGGATGAGGTTGCAAATTCTGCAAGCAAATCCGTTATGGAAGACAGTTCAGACGTTGATACACAGGCTCCAGTGGCTGGAGAGAGAACTTGGCATGGTGGCTTAGAGAGAGAACCAGATTTACTTGAACAGCTTCGTAATGAAAGCGAATTGCAAATGGTCAGCTTTTTTCTTGGACGCCAAGAATTTACTGTTCCAATTAATGCCGTTCAGGAAGTAATCCGGAGCTTGCCAGCAACCAAACTTCCCGTTGCACCACCTTTTGTGACTGGAGTCATTAATTTACGGGGGATAGTAACGCCGATTATTCAATTGCGGGAATTACTCGGTATTGCTGGTTTAGAAGAACAAGAGCGGGCAGATAAATTTATTGTGGTTTGTAAACGGCACGGACTCCAGTTCGGGCTTGTTATCGACACTGTACACACAATGTACAGGGTGCCGCAGGATTCCATTGACTGGGCTGTTGAATCTCATCTGGGAATCGCAGTTCAGTATATCTTTGGTTTAATGAAATCTAAAGACTCGCTCATAAGTATTATTTCAGTTGATAATATTGTTGAAGCCATTCTTGAAGGATAGAGAGCGCTAAAAATGAGTAAACATATTCTGATTGTAGACGATTCCAAGACAGTTCGAAATCTCGTAGCGTTTATTATGAAAAATGAAGGCTTTAAGGTTACTGCTGCGGAAGACGGTCTTGATGGTTTGGAAAAATTGTATTCCTGTGGAGCTGTTGATCTCATTATTACAGATATCAACATGCCGCACATGGATGGTTTTACCTTCATTGAAAACGTGCGCAAGCAGGACACATACCGAGACATGCCTATTGTTGTTCTTTCTACTGAAGGACAGGAGCAGGATATTAAGCTTGGTATGAGCCTTGGAGCGAACCTGTACATGGTAAAACCAGCACAGCCAGAAAAAATGGTTCGAAACGTTCGAATGTTACTTGGCTAACCGACGTTGTGATCTTTTTGCTACTGCAAGTGGTTGCTTGCAGTAGTTTTTCTGTGACCTAAATGCGTTCTGCATGTCATCGGTTTGTTTTTTCTTTATGTTTTCTAATTATCTGTAAAATACTACCGATACTATATTAGACAGAGCACAGGCGGTTGTTGGGCTTGCCTGTATTATGCGTTTTTCACTACATCCATTTGGGGACAAAGTATGAGCCAAGATTTTTTAGATCCGGAAATTTTTGCTGATTTTATTATCGAAGCAAAAGAACATCTGGAGACTATCGAGCCAAACTTGTTGGAACTTGAAAAAGATCCGGAAGATACCTCGTTATTGAATGAAATCTTTAGGCCGATGCACTCGTTAAAGGGCGCATCCGGTTTTCTTGGTCTCAATAAAATGAACACACTTGCGCACCGTGCTGAAAACATCATGGATGAATTGCGCAAAGGGACTATGGCAGCCACTCCTGCGATAATGGATGTGATTCTTGAGGCTACAGATGCTTTACGCAAGATCATCGATAACCTTGATAATGAGGGGGAGGAAGGCGACGTAGCAACCGAGCCGATTAATCAGACACTTGATGCATTGCTTGCTGGAGATGTTCCGGCACCGGCAGCAAGTGTTGCTGACTCTAATGAACCTGAACCTGCCGCTGTTGAAGATACGCCTCTCGAAGCTGTGCAGGAAGACAATTTTATTGAATTAGAAGAAGCTGAGCTGGATACTGGCAGCCGTGTTGTCGTAGACCTTCCGGAAGGCGAGCTTTACTCGCTCACGTCTTTTGGTGAGGGGCACCTACGTGACTTTATTGAAGAAGCCATTGAGAACACAGCCGACCTGAGTAATGGTCTTCTCGAGCTTGAGCAAAATCCAGATGATAACGATGATCTTGTAAATGACCTGTTCCGTTTTTTCCATAACTTGAAAGGTAATAGCGGAATTATTGGTTTTCATGAGCTGAACAGCCTTACACACGAAGCTGAAACACTGCTTAATCAAACTCGTAAAGGTGAGCTTCCTGTTACTCAGGGACTTATTGATACCTTGCTTCGCTGTGTAGATTTTATTGATACTCTTGTTAATAAAATTGATGCTGAATCCGGCCTTGTTCCACAGTTTGATCTTTCCGAAATTTTATCTGTATTGCGCCACGCTGTAGAGCATGGTGAATTCCCTGAAGTTGCTAAGGATGCACCAGCGCCTGCACCAGCGGAAGAGCCTGTTCAAGAAGCTGAAGAAGTGGAAGAGATTCCCGAGTACGACAAAGAAGACATGGATATCTTCATCGTAACACTCACTCAGCAGCGTGTTGCAGTAGAACTTGCAGTCAAAGAATTAGAAAAAGATTCTTCTCAAGAAGAGTTTATTAACAGCCTGTATCGCAGTCTTGTTACCACGCAGAATTCATGCAGCTATATGCAATATGATAAGCCTCGTGTTCAAGCAGAACGTACGGCGGGTCTTGTGGATTCCGGTCGAAATGCCGACATGGACTTTGCACTCATGCTCGATTTGTTGCTTCAGGAAATTGAAATTCTGAACGATATGATTGATGCAGAGTTGGCCGTTTTCTCTCTTTGTATTGATACCAGTGCGCGATTAAAAGGCGTGGGCGAGCGTTCCCCTGAGCCACAAAAAGAATTGGAACTTAATCTTGAACTGCCAGATACCGGCAGCGCCGATTCTCCTGTTTCTTTTGTTGCTAATGCTCTTGTTGAAGAGCCGGAACCAGAACCAGAACCGGTTCAGGAAGCTCCTAAGC
This sequence comes from Halodesulfovibrio sp. MK-HDV, assembly GCF_009914765.1. NCBI lineage: Bacteria > Pseudomonadati > Thermodesulfobacteriota > Desulfovibrionia > Desulfovibrionales > Desulfovibrionaceae > Halodesulfovibrio > Halodesulfovibrio sp. MK-HDV. The sequence continues at coordinate 65,645 of NZ_WYDS01000012.1, forward strand.
CAGCTCCAAAACCTGCTGTGCCAACTAAGCCGGTTGAGCCTGTTGAACCCGTTGAATCGGTTAAGCCAGTTGCAACACCAGCACCCAAGCCTGCACCGAAACCAGCACCTAAACCGGAAGCGAAAGTAGCTTCAAAACCGGCAGCAGCTCCCGCACCAGCTAAGGCAAAAGAAAAGGCACCTGCAAAACAGCAGAAGCCTAAATCTTCCAGTACGATTCGTGTTGATCATGAAAAGCTTGACCATTTGATGAACCTCATCGGTGAGCTTATCATTAACCGAAATAGGTACACCATGCTTGCCCGTAACCTTGAAAGCGGACAGAACGTAGACATTCAGGAAGTTGCTCAGTCTTTGACTGAAACAACATACGCAATGGCACGTATTTCTGACGATCTTCAGGATACAATCATGAAGGTTCGCATGGTTCCCGTGTCTTCAGTATTCTCTCGCTTCCCGCGTTTGGTTCGAGATCTTTCCCGCAAAAGCGGCAAGCAGGTCGAACTGATTATGCAGGGCGAAGAAACAGAACTGGATAAAAGCGTTGTCGAAGTTATCGGTGATCCACTTGTTCACCTTATTCGAAATGCAATGGACCACGGTGTAGAGTCTGAAGAAGATCGTCTGAAAGCAGGTAAGCAGGGTAAAGGCACAGTCCATCTGCGCGCATATTACCGGGGTAACTCCGTAGCCATCGAAATTGAAGATGATGGTAAAGGAATTGATCCTGAAAAAATGCGTGAAGTTGCTGTTAAGAAAGGTATTCTCGGTGCTGATGAAGCGAAGCTTCTTGATGATCGCGAAGCAATGGAACTGATTTTTGCACCGGGCTTCTCGTCTGCTGAAACGATTACAGATATTTCAGGCCGAGGTGTTGGTATGGACGTTGTTCGTACTAACATTAAAAACCTTAAGGGTAGCGTGTCCATTAATTCCGAACTTGGAAAGGGCACTCGTTTTACTCTTACTCTGCCGCTTACACTGGCTATTATTGACGCTCTTATGGTCAATGTTGCCGGAGAAGAATTTGCAATTCCGCTTGATGCTGTTTCCGAGACAACAAAAATCGAAGCAGAACGTCTTACGGATGTGAATGGTCGTAAAGCTGTTACATTGCGGGGTGAAGTTCTTGGTCTTGTCTACATGTCAGACCTGCTCGACTTACCGCGTTCTGAAGAAACAGGCGTGCTCTCAGTGGTTGTTATTCATGATAACGATAGAAGGCTCGGACTTGTTGTAGACAAGCTGCATGAGCGTCAGGAGATCGTTATTAAGCCACTTGGTGAATACCTTGGAGATCTTAAGGGTATTTCCGGCGCAACAATTATGGGCGATGGTTCTGTAATACTGATTCTTGATCCGCATGAAATTTACCTGATGGCGACATCTAAAGCGATATAGCTGCCGGATAGTTTATAGAATGTTATAAGAGAGTCTCACAATGAGGCTCTCTTTTTTATTGCCGTAAAAAGAATTGCAAGGAGCTCTTCAGAGGGGTATTTGCATTGCATGTCAGATAGGTACCTTATTCCAGATACGAAACAGTATCGTGTTGAAGATAGCATTAAGAAGAGCCAGTTTATTGTAACGCTGGCTCATACTCCCTCTGTGGAAGAAGCAAAGGCATTTGTCTCTGCTGTGAAAGCAGAATTTCCCGATGCCACGCATAATTGCTGGGCGTATCAGGCGGGGCCTCCCGGAACGACTGCCATGGTAGGCATGAGTGACGACGGAGAACCGCACGGTACAGCAGGAAAACCCATGCTTAACATGCTGCTGCATGCTGACGTGGGGGAAGTTGCTGCTGTTGTTACGAGATATTTTGGCGGAACAAAGTTGGGTACCGGCGGGCTGGTTCGTGCATATTCCGGTATGGTGAAGCTTGGACTGGAAACAGTACCTACTCGAGAGAAAATTACACCGGTACGGCTTGAGGTCATTATGGACTATAGCGCCGTGACATTATTTAAGCGAATGCTACCGAAGTATGAGATAAAGGTGCTTGAAGAAACGTTTGGTGCCGATGTTACTTTTGTTGTTGAGATGCCAAAAGAACATGGAAAGAATTTTTCTGATGCCGTTGTGGAACTTACAAACGGTAATGCCTTGATAGATGATGTTACTGACGCATAAACGTGAATATAAAAAAAGCCCTTGTTCTCAGGAATAAGGGCTTTTTTTTATGTAAAATTAACCATTGTATGCGTCTTGATCAACAACCCAGTAGAGTCTTCCTTTATGAGGCTGAACTCTTTGAGCAGGTAGTGTTCTTTCGCCTAACAGGTCGAGTGCCTTTACGAGTACACCATGTTTTTCTTTTCCTTGAATCAGAAAAACACATGCACGCGCATTGTTTAGAACAGGCAATGTGAGTGTGATGCGCCAAGCTTCCATTTCACGGATGTACTGATCTGTTACCAGTCTGTTAGTAATCTCGATGCCATCATACCCTGGGAAGAGTGAGGCTGTGTGCCCATCTGGTCCCATCCCGAGCAGGATGAAGTCAAAGCGTGGAACTTCGCCGTCGCCAAGTTGGAAGTGGCGGCGGAGAAGGCTTTCGTATTCATCCGCAGCTTCCTGCGAATTGATCTCGCCTTTCATTCTATAAAAATGGGTTGCTGATACTTTATGAAGTAACTCTTCTTTTGCAAGACGATAGTTGGATTGCTCATCATCCGGCCCTACACTTCGTTCATCCACCCAGTAAAAGTTTACCTTTTCCCATGGGATATCCGCGCAGAACTGCGATGAAGCAAGAACTTCAAAAAAGAGTTTCGGCGTATGACCGCCGGAAATTGCTACGTTGTATTCTCCGCGCTTTTCGATTGCGTCGTGGCAACGGTCAACAAAGATTGTTGCGGCATGGCGGGCGAGATCCTGTGGGGATTCAGTAACAGAAAGTGTCAGATCAATAGTTTTTGTCATAGTGCCTCCGTATTGCTCAACAACGGTGCAGCTATGATGGGCACTGCGCCGTAGTATATTTGTTAAACAGCATGGTTGCATACTTTGTTCACTATTAAAACGGTTTTATTGCTGCAAAGTGTCTTTGCGGGGCAGAAAGGTTGTTCGCAGAAAATTTGAGCTAAAGAAGTTCATAGGATTTCGGGATATTGCATCCGGAATGACATGATACCAGCGATAGCCAAGCTTCTTAAAATAGGTCGCAGCAAGATGGCGGTGTCCTGTTTCTTTTGCTGCAAGAAGGGCAGCATCGCGTTGACAGCGAGAAGTAGAGAGAAGCTTGAGGATACGCGGGGTGAATCCTCTGCGCGAAAAGATAGCTTTGATTCTTTTGAATTCTCTAAAGCGGGAAAAGGCATCAGCCTGACATAAAATAACGCCCCAGCCAAAAAGTGCAGAAAGTACAAAAAGCACAGCCCCATAGACCGAAACCCCATTATTCAGGATGAAATGGGCCTCTATGTAAAGTGTTGTAGCTACAAACAACAATGTTAGCGCGGTTGCATGTGGAAACGGTGCAACTTTAATGTAACGGATGATAGTTCTGTATAATGGGGTTCGCACTGTTGTAGTACCTATGTCATGCTTACATGTAATTTATTAACGGTAAGGTCGAGATAAGATGTGTTGTAATATAAAAAGCGTGGTTGCTAAACAATACTTAAAGACTAAGAGAGTTACATAGAACAAAGAAAATTGTATATCTGAAAGCCTTTGATACAGCATTCTTTGTGTTGCATTATAGTAAGATAAAAATCCTATTATTGTAGAAAAAGGAGCAGCACATGAAAGAATCCAATGTCAGACTAGAGATTATCGAAAAAATTAAGACTGAGTATAACGCAACCGGTGCGATTCATATTGATTATGAGGATATAAAACTAAACGATGATGGAAAAGATGCATTAATCAAGAGTGCTGAAACATTAGCAGAGAGATTGGGGCTACATCATCATAACCTCCAAAAGCACCTTTATAATAATATATACTACATTGAACCCGCAGGGCCGCTTGTAGTGGCTATCTCTTTGCCAGAACAAAAAATTGAAATGTTTGCACAGATGCCTCAATCAATGTGGTCGTTTAGATTAAACAACAGGTTTGTAAACTGAAATAAACAGCCACCGTACACATTGTGTCGTAATTTAGTATAATATGTATCGGTAGGCTGTTCAAGCGCGGAGATAGTATGCAATTATCAATGAGACAATACTATTTAGCAAAGAAACTGCAAACAGAACGGTTTGGGGAAATAGCCGTTCCTGTTGATCCAGAGCGGATTCTTTTGCACCATGAGGCAACAACCGTTGTGCGCTCGGCCGCAGATCAGGTTGCAAGTGAGTCGGCAGTTACACGGGATGAAATTATTTCCCGCTTGTTCGATAATGTTTTCAGATTGGAGCCGTCAGATACTCTGATGTTGCTTATTGAATTGCCGAGACATGATATAGAATTTTATGTGGAACTACCGAGCGCGTTGTGGAATTTTAGATAATGACGGTTTTTGTGTGAGGAAAAGCGTTCTTGTGTATGCAGAGGCTTTACGAATGTAATTCCCTGCGGTAGAAGCAGACCATCTTGGAGGTCTAAGATGGTTACAGATAATGAACAGGATGTGGAATTTGAAGAGGACGACGGATATTTAAGCCGTTCAGAAAAGAAACGTCGCAGCACAGCTATCCAAAAAATCGGAGAAGAGCTGGCGTCTTATCCGATCAGCGCTATTCGTTCTTTTAATCTTCCGGATTTCTTGATGCAGGAATATGAAGAACTGCACACAATTACTAAGCACGAAGCCAAACGCCGTAAAATGCAGTATATTGGCAAAATGCTTCGTGAAGTAGATATCGAGCCTATTAGGGCGCGTATTGAGGAAGCACAGGAAGGTAAAGCTGCTCAGAGTGCTGATTTTCATCACTTGGAGCGCTTGCGTGAACGCTTGATTCAAGGTGATAAAGAAGTACTTAGCACGATTGTTGAATCATATCCGAATGTGGATATGCAGAAACTTCGTCAACTTGTGCGTAATACAAAAAAAGAAATGGAAAAAGAGAAGCCGTTAAAATCTTCTAAATTACTTTTCCGCTATTTGCGCGAACTGGATCAAGGCTAATAACCTTCCTTGTACACAGACCTTTGTGCATAAAAATGCCTCGAAAGAATTTCTTTCGAGGCATTTTGTTTTTGGTACTGATTGAGCAAAAAAGCATTTTGTCACATGTGGCCTGTCATTGCATCATTATGGGTGCTGGAATGACTGGTAGGCCTGATAGCTGTATTTAGCTACAGAAACAATTTCAGATAACGCTGGATAGCTGTCTAACCAGTTTACCTTCTTCTGCCTCGAGGGGTGCCGCCGGGCAGGGGCACCTACAATTCTCTTGTATAGGAGCTTTGCTTTTTCCTCGTGACCTTGTTCATAAATCTTTTTGCATATCCCTTTTGCAGCTTGCTGCGGGGCTCTTGTAAACATGCAAGCACGAGAAATTTGTTGATGCAGGTGTATGCCGGGGCTTAATTTTTCACCGTGCACATACGCAGAGGCTGCGTTTGTAAAATCACCTTCCTGCAGGAGTGATTTTGCGGTGGAGTACAACGGGTTTTCTTTTTCATGAGTGGCATATAGTGGCTTCAGTGCATTTGCGGCACCTTCATAGTCGTGTTGAGCCATGTAAATGTCACCAGCTGCATTTAGTTCCTGAATGTACTGCCCATTGTCTCTTTTTCCCTTCCATGCTTTAGCGCGTCCAACATAGGCAGCACCGTGCTTTGGATTAAGGGAAATGGCCTGAGAGAACGTTTCAATAGCGCTGTCCCAGTGATGATTTTTCAGTAGCTTTTTACCACGTTCGCAAAGAGTGTCTGCTGTGTCTGGTTCCGGTGCAAGTAATGCCTTAGTATCCTGGGAACCCTGTGGCAGTGCAGATGTAGGAATTGCTATGCCGTAGGTATTACGTACGGCATGAATCACTTGCTGCACTAGTCCGTCCATTGTGTATGGTCGGGCTAAAAAAGATGAGTGCCCTAACGTGAGAGTACGCATCACAAAGTCTTTTGTCGGTGAAGTTGAAACTGCAAGAACAGGAACACCTATTTGGGTTCGAATGCTTTTGAGCTTATCTATCAAATAGTGAGCATCGCCATCTTTCATCTGAGCACCGCAGAGTATCAAGTCAAATGAATCAATTTCACCTGACTGAGCCTTGGATAACGAGCGGAACGTTCCAGAGACTGAATCTACTATTAGTGCACTACGGATTCCAATGCGAAACAGCATTTTTCTATCCAATGCGGCTTCAGCACTGTTTCCATTGATGATGAGTGCATGTTCAGGTTTTTTGGGTGTGCTCATGTAGCGCCTCTATAGTATAACTTAACTAAGTGGTTTTCGGGATTCTGTGCTGGGGAAACGTCGCTGAATAAGTTAGTCGTGTATCGCCTGTTTTTCAGTAATAGAGTCGTCAAGTTTTTCGGAAGAAGCTGCATAGGCATGTAGGGGAATTACTTTGCCCATTTTTCTTTCGGTTGGCTGTGCTTGCTGAACTGGTTGAACATTGTATTGTTTACCGCAGCGCCAGCATATTTTTTTTAGTACTACCATGAGGCAGACGTACGAGCATCCCTTCTTCTTTACAGCATTCTGCGCAGAACGGACCGTGTCGGACACTGCCTGTTTTTAACCAATAGTAGTTACCGTCAAAAATCAGGTTTTTAGAAAAGTGAAGAATGTCATCATATTCTTTTACCTGAATTTTGAGCGTAGATACCTGATCACAAAGCGAAATATACTTCGACTGAAGTTCTTTCAGAAGATGCTTTGCTTCGCGGTTTTTTCCTTTCAAATAAAGTTCGCTAACTTCTTTGAATTTAGAGTAGTCGAGCATTAACTGCCTCTTATGCGAGTTTGAAGTTGTCTTACTACAACTATCGGATTGCAAAGAGAAATCTTTAAAAAACGGCACAGGTTAAGCGTTATACTCTTATTAGATCTGGTATTCTGTACAATCATAAAAGGCACGAAGTCAACGAAGATACTTGATATGCAAAGAAAAAAAGTAATTTAATGACGGGATGTTGGGAATAAAAAAAAGGCTGCACTGTGAGGTGCAGCCTTTGGCGTGAATAAATGAAGATTAACGGGAAGAGATTTTGCGTTCAAACTCAACAAACTTCGCTTCGAGGTTCCATTGCTTGAGTGCTTTAGGGCTTTCGTCCAGCAGCTTTTGGCATAGGCCTGTTTTTTTGTTTGTTAAGGAGTCGCTGCACTCGCTGCCCATGGCGTAGGGGCATACACTTTTCCATAAACTTTTACCCGGAAGCAGACTGTATTCGAGGCTGTTTCGTACCAATATTTTCAGATCAGTATAAGACAGATTGTAGTCATGTGCTGCGCGTACGTATTCGTTAGTGATATCAATGCGAGTTAACCCGCCATTTTCAGTTACAAGAACCACTGGAACATTGTATTTCTGTAAAACAGGAAACGGATTATCCGCAGCTGAAATGGAACGTACAACTTCTTCGCCGGTGAGAGCTATTTCAACTGGAATTTTCTGCTCGGAAAGAGCTTTAAGTAGCTCAAATGGATTGTTTTCGTACATGATAGCAGAGCCATGGCTAATGCGTGTGGCATTTCCCTTGGTCACTGCCATGCGAATCCTATCTTTAAATTTCGAAGGCTGAATCATGCCGAATTCAAGGTAACCGGCAGTGATAATCGTTTTAACGTCAGCGTAAGCTTCCATATTCGTGAGCGTGTTAAGCATCTCTATTTGCAGATTGTAGTCACGCAGGGCAACAGGATGTTCTTCGTCACCGGTAAGGGCTACACCTACAAATCGTGGATCAGCAGTGGCTGTTTTAAATGCGTGGATAAGTTCTGCAAAAACGACAGGCGCAGGCTGTGTGCGGTCAACACTTGCGATCATGCGAACCATGACAGATTGTTCAACGCCATTTTGCAGGTATTTTTTTGTACTTGTCATCAAAGAGTCGATGCGTTCTTTACCTGTCTCTATAGATAACATGGCTGGCAGGGTAGACAGCGTTGGGTACATATCATTCGGTGTACCTTTCCACTCTTTCTGGCCAGCATCTTTTATAAGCTTTTCCGGAGCCCATGGTAGAAGTACTTCAAGATAGTCCAAATGCTGGTATGCTGCACTTTCCACAACTGAACCGAGTAGGAATCCGAACTGATCCGGAGTTATTTCGCTCAGAGAAATTAGTTCTTGTTTTGAATTAAAAGATGATGCCGCAGAAAGTTGTTTAATGGCTTTTTGATAATTTTCTTCAGAATCAAAGAATTTTTTGGCTGGAGATGTGCCTGGAGGGCACGTATTATTCAACGGTGGCACTGCAAAGTAGCTGGGCAGGGTGATGCAGTAGTTTTCTCTTTCTGCCAGCAGCAGATAATCTTCCGGATAGATAGATTCTTTTAATCTGACACGCAGGTCGCCGCCCTTAGGCATGCCGGAAACAAATCCGCGAAGAGTGAGCGGGTGTGTGCGAATGGTTTCGTAAAATGCCTGTGTGCTTTTTTCGTTTGCTGAACTTGATTGTTCTGCAAAAACAGGAGTCGCAGTGAGTGCAAGCAGAAAAGTCAGTGCAGAGGCAATAATGTTTTGAGCAGAATTCATAAAAACTCCTGAAATCAAAAGGTGCTGGCGTGTGATTACAGCATCATCATTTTAGAAACGATCATGCGCGAATTGTTTTCTGTTTGTTGATATAGTTCTTTAGACATTCCTGCGCCAAGAGCAATAGCGCGTCGTCTGTCTTTATTTATAAAGTCGTACCCTCGGTACCCACCGTTGTTAAGAATAAGCGGAGCGCCTGTAAGACCTGCCGCTTTAACAATGTGGCCGTTTGTTAACCCATGTTCTGCACGGGCTGTAATTTCAAGGTACACATTTTTTTCAGCTGCAAGCGTCGCTTCCTGTTCCGTAATGAGTCCGGGGTGAGCAAGGTAGTCTGCGCCACCTTCAATTGCAGCAAGGTTTGTTCCTTCATCCACAATGTCGGCAATGGTTTGCCCGTGCACACAAATAATCTGTGCGCCCATTTTCCTTGCTTCTGCAATGGTATCGGGAATAAGCTGCGGGGGAACATGTGTAAGCTCAACTCCAGCATATAAATCGATGCCGGAATACAAGGAGTAGGTACGGATCATAGGCAGCAGGCTTTCCAGCACTCGCTGCATATTGGTGGCGTCCACATGCTCTGTAAATGCGATAGCCCGATAACCTGCCGCTTTGGCAAAGCGCATTGCTGCGGCCGGAGTCTGGTCGCCTGTGCTGAGAGAAGTGTGAACATGAAGGTCAATCATTACGTAATATCCTGTTGTTTGAATGCGTCTGCATAATGGGTATAGTGTGCAGCAAACGCAACACCTTATTGTATACTGGGTGGCTAGGTACTTTGTCCACAATGAGTGGAGCATAAAATTCGCTTTACCTACTAATAATCTTGAAAAGAAGTGTAGTGTGAATGCGTGTTTTCTCAAGTATTTATAATTTAATTAAAATTTCCTTGCGCATAGATATCATATTGGTATAGAAGAAAAAAAAGAACTTAACAAGAATCATTACTAATTAGTTAGGAGTAAATACATGGGTAAGCTTAAAGGCACCAAAACCGAGAAGAATATCTTAACAGCATTTGCCGGTGAGTCTCAGGCTCGTAACCGTTATGATTTCTTTGCGGGTGTTGCAAATAAAGAAGGGTATGTTCAGATTTCTAAAATCTTTGAAGAAACTGCATTACAGGAAAAAGCTCATGCTAAACGCCTGTTTAAGTTTTTAGAAGGTGGCGAAGCTGAGATTACAGCCTCATTCCCTGCAGGTATTATCGCTGACACTGTTACCAACTTGAAAGAAGCTGCTGCTGGCGAACGTCACGAATACATGGAAATGTATCCTGAATTTGCAGAAATTGCGGCTCAGGAAGGATTTCCTGTAGTTGCTTCAGCAATGCATTCTATTGCAATCGCTGAGAAGCATCACGAACAGCGTTACCTTGCGATGATGAACTCAATTGAGAATGGTGACATTTTCAAAAAAGCAAAGCCGGCAGTTTGGCGCTGCATTAACTGTGGCTACGTTCACGAAGGGTTAACTTCTCCGGAAGTTTGTCCTGCTTGCAACCATCCGCAGAAGTACTTTGAAGTAAGCCTCGAAAAATGGTTCATGCCATAGCGGGTAAGAATTGTACGACAGTGTGCACATGTAATTGGCGTGCATTCTGAAAATTAAATAATAAAAAAGGTGAGGGGCATATGCCACTCACCTTTTTTATTATTTATTTTTAGAGCCGCCAGCTGCGATAAAGTCGGTAACTGACTTACGCAGTGCTTCTTTTAAGTCTGGGCGTTGCCGGACTATTAAATATGATTCAATGAAGATTTCTGATTCTTCCAAGCTTGCATCATAACGTGGGCAGAAAAGGCTATGCAGTACCCCATGCTTGGAACGTTTCAAATTCATGAAGCGCCATGGGTAGAAGTTGTCGAAGTCATAAAAATGGAGATTATATGTCTCGCCTTTTGGACGGACAGAAATGTTTTTGTCAGTATCTTCTGTGTAGATGCCAAGATTATGCAGTTCTGCCATTTTTTGCCCAAACAGGATGAAAAAGGCATTACGTTTTTCTTGTGTCAAACCGTGAAGCATATCGCGGAAGTCATAGAAGTAGATATCTGTTTCTTCGAGTTTTCGTGTGAAGAGAACTGTTTCTGTACCCGGATGCAATCTATTGCCTGACAGCAGAGCTAACGGCTCTGTTGTTGGAATGTTGTTTTGCATCAAGTAACACATGGTGCTGAAATTCCGGCGTGCTTCAGAAAAGAAGAAGCTATGCAGCAGGGCATGCTTGTAATCGTTACGGGTGTAGATTTTAGGAAAAATCTCAATGCCGTCGATTATGAATGAAATATCGCTAAGCGCTTCACGCTTTTTATTTTTGGAATGGAATTCTTTAGGCAGTGCGGTTGCACGAACTTCCGCCCATTTAACTTTAAGCTTTTCAATAAATGAATCAGAAATTTGTGGGGCAACACGCCAGACGTTAGTGTTGTCTGCAAGTGTTTTGCCGTTGAAAAGCGCGGCCATATTTTTGAGTGTCGTGATTGCCGGAGAGTCTGGTCTACTCATGTGTGTTCACCTGTTATGTCTGTATTCTGTAACGTTTGTGGGGTCATAGCACAAACAAAAGTGAAAGGGTATAGAAGCCTTTTCTTGATTAAAAACAGACTATTATTACTTAATTTCTTTTAATGTACAGATGGTGTTGTAACATTAATAAGTATAATTCCTAAAATCATGAGCAGGATTGGCGGAATGATACGCGGGCTGAGATGAACATGGAAAGCGATACGATCTACAATAAAACTTCCGATAATACCGCCTACGCCCCAAAGTGCATACGCAACTGACAGGTGGAAATATGACAGAGCTGGTTTAAGCATCAAAAATGCACAGATGACAAGGACAATAGAAAGGATGCCCCAGCGTTTTAAGGAGAACCCTCTAGAACGTTTGATGGCCCAGTTCGCGGCAATATCTAGCCCGACTGACCCGAGAATCCAGAGTAGTGCATTAATCATGAGAGCGCCTCATGACGTGGTGTAACCAGATGAGGCCGAACATGACGCAGGCAATGCCGATGAGCTTAAGTGGTGGCATTGGTTCGTTAAATAAAAAGAAACTTGTCACAGCAACGAGTGCCAGCCCCACGCCTTCCCAGCACGTGTATGCAATGCCTAGGGGAATGCGCAACACAGCCTTTGATAGAAGGTAGTAAGACAACGCAATAAATATGCTGGTGGCAACGACACCGACGCGTCCGGAATGAATATCATCAAAAGCTTTAAGCGATGTTGTTCCGGCAATTTCGCTTACGATTGCTGCTAACAAAAACAGCCAGTAACGAAGCATAATTCCTCCTGACTTTTGTACATGCGCAGGAATGGCAATTCGTTGTGGATGATAGTTCATTGTGAGTTTCCAAATCGATGAAAAATGAGATGCGCGGGTGGCGGAGACGTCAACGAGGCATGAAGTATGGGGTAAGGGAGACTATTATCCTATGATTCGTAAAGGTAAATAAAAATAATACATAAAAAAAGCGCCCTACAGAGTAGAGCGCTTTCATTTTACATTTTATATTTGGTGCCTGGCTGCATTTTTTTTAGCAGGTCGGCAAGAGATTCATCATCTCTTTTGGGGTCAGATGCTTGTGCTAAGCGTTTTGAATCTTCCTGTGTCTGCTGGCTGTTTTGTGCAGAACGCATCATCTGAGCTGCGCCATCAGTTGCAGGATCGTTCGGTTGCGGAGTTCGACCGGTTTCGTCGCTCGTTGCTTCCAATACGTTTCTGGATACAAGAATTGGTATTCCAGCGCGCAGAGCAAGTGCAACGGCATCGGATGGTCTACAGTCAATTCTGCTGCGTTTACCACCCATGTCGACATCTAATTCCGCAAAGTATGTTCCGTTTTCAACGCGAACAATGTCCACTCCCAGTAACTGGGCACCTAACTCTTCTATGCTTTTGAGCATAAGGTCATGCGTCAGAGGGCGTGGAACTTCCACCTGGTTAAGGAAGATGGAAATAGCCATTGCCTCCATTGCACCGATCCAGATGTTCAGCATTTTATCGCCTGCCAGATCTTTCAGCATGAGTATGGGGGCTCGGGTCTTTTTATCAAGGGAAAGTCCGGCGACTTCCATTCTTACCATGTGTCTCCTGCCTTTTCAGCAATGAGAGAGTGTCTGGTGGCTTGTGTGACAGTCACAGGAAGAATTTTCCCTGTAACATCTTCACCTTCTGGTAGTGTAACGATCACCAACTGACCATATACATCCCGACCTTGCCAAGACACGCCCTCGGTTCCGGGACGTCTGCTGACTCCTTCGAAAAGAATGTCCAGTTTTTTACCTACCATAGATTGCAGGATACGTTCAGTATTATCAGTCTGCCAAGCTTGATAGCGTGACAAACGATCCTGCATAACTTTCTTTTCAACTTTTATAGGAAGCTTTTCAGCTCTCGTACCCGGACGGTCGGAGTAGTTGAAAGAGAAACTCTGTGCGTAGTCTGCAAATTTAGCAATACGCATAGTTTCAAGGAAATCTTCTTCAGTTTCACCCGGGAAGCCGATGATCATATCTGTCGTTAACTGAATGTCAGGACGAACTGCTTTCAATTTTTCGACAATGGAGAGGTACTTTTCGATATCGTACTTACGACCCATTTTTTTCAAAATGGCATCAGAGCCGGATTGTAACGGCAGGTGGAGACGTGGACAAAGGACATCCAGTTTACCGAAAGCTTCGATGACTTCATCCGCAATGTCTTTAGGGTGTGATGTTACGAAGCGTAGACGTTTAAGGCCATCCAGTTCAGCAATTTTGTATAGTAACTGAGTGAATGATGTTCCGTCGCCGTGGCTGTCCTGTCCGAATGAGTTTACGTTCTGCCCGAGCAGAGTAATCTCGCGGGTACCGCGGGAAAGCAAATCTTTACATTCATCAAGAATAGCCTGAGTCGGGCGAGATTTCTGGCGTCCGCGTGTATACGGAACAATGCAGTATGCGCAGAAGTTATCACACCCTGTCATAATATTAACAAAGCTGGAAACTGGTGCTTCTTCTGAAACATCCCAGTTGCCATCGCGATCCGGATATTCTTCAGAAAAATCGAGAAGGCTCATACGCAAGGAAGGATCATCGACAAGGCGATCCAGTGCCTGTGGTGCAGAAGAGAGTCCGTCTGTACCAAAAACAAGGCGAACCTGCTTAAAGCGCTTAAAGAATCCACGACCTACTTGCTGTGCAACACAGCCGCCCACAGCGACAATGACGTCCTCGCGACCTTTGGTCATAACTTTAATGCGCCCGAGGAGGCTGTATACTTTCTGTTCAGGCTTATCTCGAACAGAGCAGGTATTTACGATGAAAACAGAAGCGTCTTCCGGTTTTTCGCATTCAGTAAAGCCTCTGGATGCAAGAGTACGCTTCAGCCAGTCGGAATCGCTGACATTCATCTGACAGCCAAATGTCATTATATGAAATTTACGTTCAATCATAAAAAAATCTCGTTATCGTCCGTGGGGTAGACGGGAAGTGTATTATTGAGGAGAGGGTGTGTCGTCTTCTTCGCGGAATCGTTCAGGGACAGCTTCGCCAGGTGCACGCATTCCGCCAATGGCGAAAAGTGCCATTGGGACAATCAAACAAAGAATGCCCCAGAAGAAAGGATTGCGACCTTTTTTGTGAGCAAATCCTGCGCCGATAAATCCTGCGATAGACCAGATAAGGAACATGTAGATATATCCGGTGTTGGAAAAATCAAGTGCCAGCATATCGTTCATGACAACTCTCCGTAAAATGTATCGTTGCCGCGTAACTGCGGTGTGTATCAATACGGTATAACAGTAGCGGGTGCAAGTGAAGCAAGTCGTATTTCCTATTGGCATGGTAGGGATTACGCGATATAATGGGGACGTATAATAGTTTGTTTCTATTATGTTATCTTCCGTGGGCTGGCGCTGTTCTTATGATACGTGGAAGATATCTTTACCTACTTATGATTATTTTATTTTGTGTATTCCATTCTACAAGCTGGAGGAGAAAATTATGGCGACCTTGAAAGTATCTGGAATGAAAAGTCCTGATTGCGCTGCTACCATCTCCAATGTTGTAAAAACTGCGGATGGAGTTGAAGTTGTTAACGTAAATTATGCAACTGGCGAAGTTACTTACGGCCCGACTGAGTGTGTTGATCCTGAAATTATCGCTGAAATGATTAAAGACGCTGGCTACGAGCCTGAAGAAAATTAGTTTCTTGTCGTGAATGATGAGGCTTGTCTGAGCGGGATGAACATTTGAAAAACACGCAATCTACCTTGCTGTATCCCTATGGGGCAGGTGGAGGTGCGGTTCGATTTGCTATCTTGCAGATTAGTCGACTTCTTTTGCAGCTGGAAAATAATATAAAAGCTTAGAAGGTTTCCCTTCTAAGCTTTTTTTGTCGAATACACCAAAGAGTGTGCGAATGTATTTGGGTGGATGAAAATCATCACAGTATGTCCCAAAGAGTCTTTTTAGAGCTATCCAGCGTGAGATAGCAAAGAGAACTCATTTTCATTCTCTGTTTCCAATTCTGAAACCATTTTCTGGTTATGTGCAGAGGTGGTTACACGAATTTAAAACGCCACTCTGATGTTATTAATTACATCTGTGAGTACATAGCCTGAAGTCTAATGAGATGGAGTTTTTCTTCCTGAGCACATTCTCGAACTGCTGCTTTTTCAGAGTCCGGCACAAAGGTTTCCATTTCGATGAAAAAGAGAAGTGTGTCTTTTTCGAAACTCATTGCCATTCTGATAGCTTCTTTTTCGTCGTCCATGGCTGACATACGTTTTTCAACGGCTTCGTCGGAGAACAGGGCGTGAGATTCGATCAGTCCTTCGATGTATGAGCTATACTCGTCGGTTGTAGCCCAAGCCGGTAGTTCAATATCGCCGAGGCGATCTACGAGTGCCTGAAAGATACCCTGATGTTTTGTTTCTTCAACGGCAAGGTAATGAAAGAGTTCGCGTGTTTTTTCAGTTTTAGCGGCTTCTTCCAGACGCAGATAAAACTCGCGGCCTTTCTTTTCAATTTCTACTGCAATCGTGGCTATTTCGTTAGCTTTAAAAAATTTTGCCATGATATCTCCTCGTCTTGTTTGTTGCGTGAAATGTACAGTGTGCCGTTTTTTTGCGTCGCACTGTATGTGGTTCTAATGAAATTTGAAGGAATCTACTACAACTGTGCACAGGAAAAGGCCAAGTCGTCAATCTCTACGTATCTTATGCTGATTCTGTACCTTCGCAAAAGTATACGATGGATTTCATGCTATTCAAACTTACACATTGTCTTTGCCACAATTCATAAAAAAGCGGGCTGCGACAACAAAGTCGCAACCCGCTTAAAAAACAAGATAGGAAACAGTAACTGCACACGGTTGTTGTGGTTACTTCACTTTTTTCAGCCTCCGGATGCGTAAAAGCGCCGCAGGCTCTAGTTTAAGCGAACTAGGAGCAGAAGGCTTCAGCGTAACGAGCGTCGAATTCTTCCTGAGTGAAGGAGTGCTCGCGGGTGCCGTAGTGTTCTACGCAATAACTTGCGGCCACCGCGCCAAGTTTTGCAGATTCCTCTACGGATTTACCGTCGATGATACCTTTGATGAGACCGGCACGGAATGCATCGCCACAACCGGTTGGGTCTATAGCTTTGGTCGGCTGTGCGATACCAACTTCTACAGGGCTGCCGTTGTCGATACGGGAACCATTTTCTGCGAGGGTGGTGATTACGTAGTTGCATTTTTCGAGAAGCTGTTCTTTTGACAGGCCGGTAGCATTTTTGATGAGTTCAAGTTCGTAATCATTTGATACGAGCATGTACGCACCTTCGATGCATTCAAGCATTTCTTCGCCAGAGAAAATAGTAATCTGTTGACCTGGATCGAAAATGTAGCGGATGCCGTTTTCGCGGAAATATTTAGGCAGATTCATCATGTCATCTTTGTTGCCCGGTGAAATGATCGCGATGTCATCTTCCTTAGAAATATTTGGGAACTCATAGTTGCATGGATGAATCATAGCGCCCGGATGGAAACCAGTGATCTGGTTGTCACTCTGGTCTGTTGTGATATGAGCACTTGCAGTGAAGAGGTCGTCAACAACACGGATGCCTTCGAGTGGCAGATTCTGTTCTTCCATTACCTTTTTGTAACGGTCAAAATCTTTACCAACGGTGGAGAGAACAGTTGGTTTTTCGCCGAGCAGAGCGAGGGAGTGAGCAATGTTTCCTGCTGTACCGCCAAGTTTTTCTTCCAGACGTTCGATGAAGAAACATACGTTGAGCATGTGAATTTTGTCAGGAAGAATGTGATCAGCAAATTTGCCTTCGAAGTTCATAATGCGGTCATAGGCGATTGAGCCGAATACATAAATGGACATTTAACTAGTGCTCCTAGCGTGTTTCGTGTTCAATCCAAGACAGAAATTCTGGATTTCCGCCTGTGATTGGTAAAGATACTATACAGGGTACATCGTAGCTATGAAGTTTCCGCACAGCTTGTGTGAGTGCGGTAACTTTATCTTCCGATGTTTTTGCAATCAAAACAACTTCATGCGCTGACTGCACTTCGCCTTCCCATTTGTAGATTGATTCTACGTTGGGAAAAATGTTGGTACATGCGGCAAGATTTTGTGAAACAAGCTCTTTACCAATAGATCGTGCTTCTTCTGGAGTTGAAGCCGTCATATACACGATAAAAGACATGGTATCTCCGATTTGTTGAAGTGCATTAACAACTGGAGGACAGTACAAAAAGTTGAGAGCGAGGGCAATTGTTCAACGTGCACTTACATAAAAAAGTGATGGCCACAAAAATATAACTGAGTATTTTTTTTGTGGTATCGCAACTTGCCAAAGTGGCTTTCTACTGCAAAAATACTGAAAATTAGCCTTCAGTTTTTTTATTTATATATTAAACTGTTATGATTGAATTATTAACGCTCATCGAGCTTTGTCTGGAGATATAATGCGTAAGAAAGAACGTGCGTTGGAAATGCTGGCGCGATTACATAAGCGATACCCAACCAAATCAACCCATTTAAATTTTAAAACTGTATGGGAATTGTTCGTGGCCACCGTTCTTTCTGCTCAGTGTACTGACGCGCGCGTGAACATGGTTACTCCAGTGTTATTTGATCGCTGGCCAACCCCTTATGAGTTGGCAGAGGCAGACATAGTAGATGTAGAAGAGGTTGTGCGTTCCACAGGGTTTTATCGGAATAAGGCTAAAAATATTGTGGCTGCAGCACAACGTGTGGTGGATGTTTACGATGGAGAAATCCCCAAGACATCGGAAGAAGTCATAACGCTTGCGGGAGCGGCACGCAAAACTGCAAACGTTGTGCTTTGGAATGGGTATGGCATTAACGAGGGCATTGCTATTGATACTCATGTAAAGCGCATCGTTTTTCGTCTCGGGCTGACAAAAGCAACGAACCCGACCATTGTGGAAAAAGAGCTACTTCCACTTTTTCCAAGAGAAGAATGGGGTTTTGTAAATCATATGCTGGTTTCGTTTGGACGTGATGTGTGTATTGCGCGTAGCCCACAATGTAGTGTCTGTGAGATGGAAGAATTTTGCCCTAAGAAGGGGCTGAAGAAGTAACAAAGGTAGGTGACGTATAGGGATACCTATTTCCTCCTTTGTAAGTGTAGAATTAAGAATCTATCTATTTAGAAATATTGATTTTTTATTAATATTTCATAAGGATCTGGCGATAAGTATTTAGAGTCCACATAGTTTGGGGCTTTAAAGTATAAGCTAGGTTATCAGTATGTCGCTAATAAATTCGTTATTACAAAAACCCGTTGAAGTGACTCAGCTTCAGCAACCCATAAGGGCTGTAAAAAAAAAATACAGCCCCTAGCGTTGTTTCCAATCTGTTTGTTAATCAGCAGACTGACTACTCGCAGTCATTCAAAGCAAAAATGAAAGCGATTGTAGCGATTGAGGTGTTACTTGGAAATAAACGAGCTGCGGAGAGTTCGCTGATAGGCACAGAGGCGCTTACTATTGATACAAATTCTCCAGATGGTAAAGCAAGTGAGGCTGCTGTTAGAAATAGAGTAGCGACTATCTACTCGAATCAGCGGGATAAAAAAATTCGCCAAGATAATGATGAGACTGTTAAAAAAGAAAATAAAGCGGAACAAGTTCAAGAAGCTGTTGAAGTAGTTCTTGCAAATATTTCGAAGGCAGTACCACTTCCTTCGGCCCCTGAAGGTGGCCGCAGTGCTGTAAAAGTGCAGAAGGCTCCGGCTAAGATTTCTATTCGAGTATAGATTGTAGTCATGAAGTAGTCTGCTATCTAAAATAATTACTAACTATTTAAGTATGTAAAGGTTTTAATCTGCGTGATTCTTTTTAATAAAGGTTGTAGTTATGTCGTTAATAAATTCGTTATTAAGTAAGCCTGTGGAAATGACACAGCTTCAAAAAACCGCTCAAGCCATGCAGAAGAAATCTGCGAGCGGTGTTTCGAATTTATTTGTGAATCAGCAGACTGATCATTCTAGGTATATTCGAGCAACAATTGAGTCTTCACGGGCTGTGCATGAGGCATTTGATAATAGAAAAGCAACAGTTATGTCGGTGTTGCAGATGCAAATGGACTATGAAGCGAGCCATCAAGTTGGAGATCTTGATCTTTCATACTCAAGACGCACCCGTGTCGCTAAACGTGCTACCCTTCTTTATGATCTTGAGCAAACAAAGAAAGTACATAGTGACAATGATTCCACTACAGAAAAAGAACGCACTAAAGCTCGAGCAGCAGAGGCTTCTGAAGCTGTTGAAACTGTATTGGCAGATGCTACTCGGTCTGTGCCAGTGCCCTCGGCTCCTGAACGTGGCCGCTGTGCAGTAAAAGTGCAGAAAGCTCCGGCTAAGATATCTATTCGAGTATAGATTGTAGTCATGAAGTAGTCTGCTATCTAAAATAATTACTAACTATTTAAGTATGTAAAGATTTTAGTCTGTGTGATTCTTTTTAATAAAGGTTGTAGTTATGTCGTTAGTAAATTCTTTATTAAGTAAGCCTGTGGATATGACACAGCTTCAAAAAACTGCGCAAGCCATGCAGAAGAAGTCTGCGGGCGGTGTTTCAAACTTATTTGTGAATCAGCAGACTGATCATTCTAAGTATATTCGAGCATCAATTGAATCTTCACGGGCTGTGCATAAGGCTCTTGATAATAAAATGAGTTCAATGACTTCGTTGCTTCAGGCGCAAATGAGTTTTGAAGAGAGTGGTCAGGCTGAAAATAGTGCTTCGTACCATGGGCCGTTGGATCTTTCGTATTCAAGACGTGCGCGTATTGGTGCTAGAGCTGGACAACTTTTGAATCGTGATCAAAGTAAGGAAGTGCGGCGTAGTAACGATGCGGTTACTGACCGTGATCGTGCTGCGGAAAGCTCAGAACGTCCTACAGAGGTTGTACATGGTGTTGCTGCATCGCTAACACGAATTTCTTCAGCTTCTGGAAGCCACAGAGCTTCTGCAAAACCACAAGCAAAAATTTCTATTCGGGTTTAACCTGTGTCGTAGGTTGCCTGAGTGACCAGAATGATAAAGCCGAAATTCATTTAAATGAATTTCGGCTTTTTTTGTCTTTAAATTGAGGGGCTGGGTTTTTTCTAGAGAACCATTAATGATGGAATGTAAGGGGGAGGCGTAACGCAGACAAGCAGGGTTAATCCGGCAATGGAAGACTAAGAATATCTTCCCACTGTTTGTGGTATTTGAGGAAACGAACAGGGCAGAGCGCTTCACTGTTTACAGGGAGATCTGTTAACAGTTCTTTGTAATTTTCGGGATTGCTGCCGTAGATGAGACAGTTAATTTCCTGTACACGGCGGATGTCGTCTTTTGTATTGAGTCTGGATTCAGGCTCGGTCGCCAGTAACTGAAATGCTTTGGCAGCGCTTGCTGCGATTTCTGCCCCATCTTCATACACGCTGATAAGAAGAATTGCAGAAAGGTTGTCTACAGCTTCTTCTTCCATTGTTTCTGTAATCCCTGTTGGCTGGGAATATATTATAGCGTGCCCTAGTTCATGATATATGGCGTGGTGAAGTGTATTTAATGCAGAAGTAGCGGGACTCGTTTGAGCAATATATTTTTTTTCAGCGAACATGGCTTGAGTACTGCTAAAAAAATCGTATGGGATTTGAATTTCTAAATTGCCGTTATGCAGAACTGCAAAGTGCGGTCCGATCTGCGTTCCAAATCGCAATACGACATCTTCTGTTAATAAGTTCCATTCTTCAACTATTTGGGCAACTTCTTCTGCAACTTCTGATTGATGAATAATACGTGCAGCAACCACATCTTCCGGTTCGGGAAGGTCGTATACAATGCGTAATCTACCTTTGGCAGTTGCGGTGGTGGGGGTGAGCATGGCACATGCAACTAGTATAAGAGACATAGCTGCAATAGTGCGAAGCATACAAAAATAATACATACGCATGGACGCACTGTAGCGTGACTTTCTGCAGATATCAATTTCTATTAACTTCATTGATTACAAATTAGTAAGGGTGATTACAGTTGTATTTTTATGCTTTTGAATATGCAAATGGAGTTTGAAGTTGGAACTTGGCAGAAAAAGCATAAACTATGTCATTGTAGACAAAATGATGGCTTGTTAAAACAAACCTCAGAACGGTTGTGCCAGTGCTATTAGTGAGGAGTGGTTTATGCGTAAAAAAATAGAAGTCATAGTTTTTGATGGTGCGTTGCCATTGGATATATCCGGAGCAACCGCGGTCTTTTCAGCCGCTACAGCTTTGTTGCAGGAAGCAGGCTTGGGTGGCGGATATGATTTTTGCTATGCTGCCAAAGAGTTGGGCACATTTACTTTGGATGGAAATTTTCCAATGTGCATTGATTCAGTCATCGGTGAAACCGGCTATAACGATATGCTTTTAATTCCCGGTGGACTTGGAGTTGATTCGGCAATTGCGGATGTTGAATTTATGAAAAAGGTTCATCTTGCCGTGAGTGCCAGTTCACAAGTTATTTCTGTGTGCACAGGCTCCGGCATTCTTGCGGCAACAGGAATATTGGATGGGCGAACGGCAGCAACGCATTGGCGAATGACTTCAGAATTTTCAATAAGGTATCCGAAGGTGCATTTCGATTCGAGTGTGTTGTTTCAACGCGACGGACATGTGTACACAAGTGCCGGAGTTTCTACAGGGATAGATTTAGCGCTCTCAATTGTAGAAGAAGATTTTGGACACGAATTGGCAATGCGTGTGGCGCGGCTGTTGGTGGTTTATTACCGTAGACCGGGCTGGCAAACTCAGTTTAGCCCTTTGTTGGAAGCGCAGACTCGTTTGACGAAACGTTTTGCTAAGCTTCAAGAATGGATATTACAAAATTTTTCTCAAAAGCTTTCTGTAGAGCTGCTCGCAGAGAAAGCTGGTATGAGCTCTCGAAATTTCGCGCGCGTATTTGGAAAGGAAACCGGAAAAACTCCGGGTAAATATGTTGAAGAGGTCCGACTGGAGCACGCTCGTGCCATGTTGGACGCTGGGGAATGCTACTTTGATCACGTTGCGCTTATCTCTGGTTTCGGACGTGAGGAAAGAATGCGAAGGGCATTTATTCGAACGTTCGGCGTTTCACCACGACAATACAGATCGCACTTTTCAGTGGCGAAAGAGAGAGTTGAATGAGTATTTCATATGGAATGTATATATATGATAATGTAGCAAATCTTGACTACATTGGCGCACATGAAGCTTTTGGTATCTCCTTGTACCTTTTAGGAGAGGGGAAATTGTTTACCGTGGCAGAAGATGCACGGCCAATTGCGAGTGCCACTGGTTTACAGGTGTTGCCAGATTACACCTTTGAAAATGCACCGGATGTTGATGTGCTGTTAGTCCCGGGTGCCATGGACTTGGGTTCTGCGTTAAAAAGTACAAAAGCACTGAGCTGGATTAAAAAAGTTTCTCAAACAGCTAAATACACCACGGCGGTTTGTACGGGTGCACTTATTTTGCAGAAGGCAGAATTGTTAAAAAATAAAAAGGCTACAACTCACTGGCAGCTTATTCCCGAATTGCAGAAAGATGAGTCGGTCACAGTGCTGCCAGACATGCGTTATGTCCGTGATGGAAATATTGTTACAGCACAGGGGGTATCTGCCGGGATTGATATGGCGTTATGGTTGCTTGGGCAGTTACATACTCATGATCATGCCCGCGAAGTACGCCGTATTCTACAGTATGATCCAGCACCACCGTATACGGCGGAAGTGTAGTATCTCTGTGAAACGTAGTTTCATGTAATTGTATGAGAGGGTGTTCCTTATCATGTGATGAGAACGGAATGTCTTTTTGCCGGAAAGCGTCTACGAAAACATACGGGTAACTAGTTAGAATAAAAAAAGGGTGGAGCCAAAAGCTCCACCCTTTTTATTTTGCAATATAAACAGCAGCTATACTTTCGCAGCAGTGCGAAGTGCGTCAATTGCGTCAGTTGCTTCCCAGCGGAATTCAGGAAGCTCACGACCAAAGTGACCGTAGCATGCAGTTTTTTTGTAGATAGGACGTTTGAGGTCAAGAGTCTTGCTGATACCGTAAGGACGCAGGTCGAATACTTCCTTAACAGCGTTAGTCAGAATTTCGTCTGGAATCTCAGAAGTGCCGAAAGATGTAGCAAGAACAGATACAGGTTCAGCAACGCCGATAACGTAAGCAATCTGAACTTCACAAGTAGGTGCGAGGCCAGCTGCAACAACGTTTTTAGCAATGTAACGACCCATGTAGGCAGCAGAACGGTCTACCTTGGAAGGATCTTTACCGGAGAATGCGCCGCCGCCATGATGACCCATGCCGCCGTATGTATCCTGAATGATTTTACGGCCAGTAAGACCGCAGTCACCCATAGGGCCGCCGATTACAAAACGACCGGTGGTGTTGATGAAGATACGGGTAGCGCTGTCGAGGAGCTCTGCAGGAAGAGTTTTATTGATAACTTCTTCACGAATGCCTTCAACGATGTCGTCCTGAGATACGCCGTCTTTGTGCTGGGAAGAAATAACAACGGTATCGATGCGGGTCGGTTTGCCGTCGAGGTATTCAAAAGAAACTTCTGTTTTACCATCAGGGCGGAGGAAGTCGAGATCGTTGTCTTTACGTGCAGCGGTGAGGCGCTCGGAAAGTTTGTGGGACCAGTAAATTGGAGCTGGCATGAGGGTTGGTGTTTCGTTACATGCGTAACCGAACATCATGCCCTGGTCGCCTGCACCCTGATCTTCAGGAGCGGTCTGATCAACACCCTGTGCGATGTCTGGAGACTGTTTATCAATAGAGGAGATAACTGCACAAGTGTCAGCATCAAAGCCCATGTCAGAGCTTGTGTAGCCGATTTCACGGATGGTATCACGAACTACGGTAGGGAAGTCCGCGTAGCCAGTGGTGCTGATTTCACCAGCAATAACAGCCATGCCAGTAGTAACAAGAGTTTCACAAGCAACACGACACTCAGGGTCCTGAGCCATGATGGTGTCAAGAATTGCATCAGAAATCGCGTCAGCAACTTTATCCGGGTGACCTTCAGTAACAGACTCAGAGGTAAAGTGGTATTTACCCTTGTTGTTGATCATCATTATGGAAGCTCCTCTAATCAGATGATGTTTTTGTATTCAAATTCTTTTTATGTTTCAGTTCAGGTGATTCAGGATTAAGAATACCGCCTGAAATGAGAATCTTAAATGCATCTTCGACGGAAAGATCAAGCTTGATGGTGTCCTCTTGCGGAACCATCAGATAAAAACCGGAAGTAGGGTTCGGTGTTGTAGGAACGAATACGTTCAGCACCTTCTCTTCCGTTTTTCGTTGAATTTCACCAACGGCGATACCTGTAACAAACGCCAAAGCGTATAGCCTAGGGCGTGGATATTCAATAAGAACAACTTGTTTAAACTCTTTCGCAGGACGTTTAAAGACGCTAATGAAAAGTTGATTCGTTGCAGCGTAAAACCGGTTTATTCCCGGAAGCTTAAGAATTATTTTTTCAATCGTACGTGCGACTACTTTCCCTACATAGTTGCGAACCAGCAAGCCGGTGCATACTAAAATAATAAAAACAAGTATGATACCTGTTCCGGTTTCGGGGATTCCTAAATATTCAGGAAGCCTCATGGAGTCCGGTACCCATTTCCAAGCACCGTCTGCCCATCTTAGAAGGACACGGAGTATAAAGACTGTTACGACAATGGGCGCAAGAAAAAGAAAACCGGCAATAAGATTAACACGTAAAAAGTACTTTAGGTGCTGCCATGGGGTTCGCTTTTTCGGCGTTTTGGTCATGGTTTCTCCGTTTACAGGTAGAATGGCCAGTTGTCTAATAGTCTTGCTTTTCCGACGAACACAGCTACTGCGCAGCGTGCTTTATCGGTAATCTTTGTGATCGGTTCGATAGAATCCGGATCAATAAATTCGAGATAATCTTCTTTGCCTAGTGGTAGATGTTTGTTCCAGTACTCACGGATAACAGCCTTAAGCTGTTCAACATCGCGCTCGCCCTGTGTAAAAGCATCTGCACCGGCTCGTATTCCAGCATTAATATGCTTGGCTTGCGCGCGTTCCTCTGGTGTGAGGTATGCATTACGGGAACTCATTGCAAGACCATCATTTTCTCGAACAAGTGGACCATTAATGATAGTGGTCGGCAGGTTCAAATCTCGGGTCATGCGTCGGATAATTGCAAGCTGCTGCCAGTCCTTTTCGCCGAATACAGCGTATTCAGGCAGGGTTAGTATCAATAGTTTTGTAACTACAGTAGATACTCCCCTAAAATGTGTTGGACGGCTGGTAGAGCATAGACCTTGAGCAAGCTGTGGTACTTCTACCCATGTTGCATGGTCTTCAGCATACATGCTTCCCGGCTCAGGGATAAACAAAATATCTGCACCCAGTTCACGGGCTGTATTGGCGTCCTCTTCGTGATTTTTCGGGTACGCATCAAGGTCTTCATTTGCACCGAACTGAGTCGGATTCACAAAGAGAGTTACAATGAGTTTATCCGACTTTTCACGACCAATGCGCATAAGGTTTTTATGCCCTTCATGGAAGTAGCCCATGGTTGGTACAAGACCAACTTTAACGCCTTCACAGCGCCATCGGAGACAAATTTTCTGTAGTTCAGCAGGTAATGTAATTATTTGCATATCAATTTATCCAGATATATTTGAGAAATCAATATACGGATCAGAATAACTTGTCTAGTTAAAAAAGGAATAATGGGGATTATAGTTACTAACGAGTAGAGCTCTTGCTAGTGCAAATTGTTTGTGTCACATCAGACAATGTAAAAGATTTTAGAGAGAGGACATACTGCCAGATGGAAGCTTTGTTTCAAGGTAAATTGGATAATTTTTGTGCATTATATGCAGTACTTAATGCAATGCAACGAACTCACGGCATTAGTCACTGGGAAGCGCGTAAGCTGTTCCATGCAGGACTGATGAGCCTTTCACAGGACGTTGAAAGCTGGGAAAAAATCGTATGCAACCGCACTGACTACATTGCGGAAATACAGTCCTTTATAAAAGTGATTCGTAACGAAGGTTCGCCAATACACTATACACAACCTTTTCCAGATGGGAAGGCCAGTATTGCTGATGTGCTTGATGTGGTTCGCGAATGGAGCCCTGTTGATAAACATAAGGGGCCAACTTTGTTCGAACAGGCGGGAGGCAAGGGAGTTGTTTTGCAGTTTAAACGCTATTTGCCATTCCGTGGTGCACCACTGATTAGCCACTGGACTGCTGTGAAGGAATATGCGGGTAGTGAGATTCGTTTTGTTGATTCCAGTTTAGAGAAAACTGCAACACACGCACTACCGGAAAATGGCTTTTGCACCCGTGAAGAAGAATTGAAGCAAGGTCGACTTTTTTTGATTGATCCAGCGACAATTTATTTATTAGAATCAAATAATTAGATTCTAATTCTTAAATTAAAAATATATTGCTATAGATTTTGTTAGATTCTCAAAGAAAGTGCCCCTTTTATTTTTTGTATTGAGAATTAGTATTTGAAATATTTTATTTTCAAATGCTTGGCAGTTGTGTTACAAGTGTACTCTCGAGTGTCAGCAAGCTTCGGCTTTAGGTTGTGCCTCGATTTTTAGACAAATGTTAAAGCGTGGTGTGCCGTAGGCAATTACGTTATGCATAGGCAGATTGCAGTTTGTTCTAATTTCTGCCGTTGTTTTGGAGAAGGACTGGATCCATATGGGGTTCACTTCTTTTGTAGGTGCGCACGCGCATCTTGTTTTTTATTTTTTGGAGTTTTTTCGTGTCTAAGAATATCTATGTTGGCAACCTTGCCTGGTCTGTTGGTGATGATGATTTGCGTGGCCTTTTTCAGGGTTACGGTGAAGTTATCTCTGCTCGTGTAGTTGAAGATCGCGAAACCGGCCGCTCCCGTGGTTTCGGTTTTGTTGAAATGGAAGACAACGGCGCTCAGGAAGCTATTGATGCACTCAATGGTAGCGAGCACGATGGTCGTAGCCTCAAAGTTAACGAAGCTCGTCCACGCGAACGTCGTCCTCGTTACTAAGCTATAGTTACAGTGAAAGCCCACCATTGGTGGGCTTTTTTTTTTATGCTTTTTTCAGACTATAGCTTGGGATAATAGTTGTTATAGATTTCTATTGCTTCTTTTGAATCAGCAAACGTGTTCATTGCTTCTTGGAAGTGATCTATAAACTCTTGAGGCACAGCGTCGTTAAATATGAAGCCGTTAGGGGTCTTAGCAACAATCTTGAGCACTCTCAGCTTTGAGGAATCTCCGCCGATTAGTCGATAATTATAGAGTATGTTGGGAATGCTTCCGACAATAAGTGGAGCGCGTCCTTTAAAGAATTTTTTCACACTACAGGGAAAGGTCGTACCGAAGTCGAAGTTTTTATCCATGTACCCCTGCTTGCGGAGTAGAGGCAATATGCTCGCAGCTTTTGGTACGCACATTCGGGCGCGTTTAATATGATCAGGTGTCGAAAAGAGTTTTTCGTTTCGTTTATGTGTGAGAATAGCTACGGAAAATAGAACGGGTGTTGTGACGTAACGATACCTTTTCTTTCGCTCTTCCGTCATTGCTACAGGGAAAAGGCACGTTGGCGTGCTGGAATCGAAATTTTTGATAGAGCGAGGCCAAGGCTGAACTTTGATTTCGTGCTCTGGCATACCCATGTACTTCCAGAGTCGTTTCACCACTTCTATATTGTACCCTTTTAAATTACCATTCTGAGTATATACAATGGGTGGTAGGCTCTCTGTAATGAAGAGCACAGGTTCACTGTGTGCAGAACGCGGTATGATGAAAAAGAACGCACAGCATAGAACTGTACATGCTAAACTAAAACGAAATCGTAGCTGCATAACGTGCCCCATTGTATCTATGCTGAACGATGATTTGGTGTGTTAAATGTAGTAGTTTTGTACTATAGGCTCCAAATGATTTTGGCAATACATTATCGTGAAACACTACTTTGGAGGAAATCATGGGTCGAATATTTACTGCACAAAATTTTCCATTCATTCTTGCCGCGGTCTTTACAATTTTTTTTGGTGTAATGGGCATAGCTCCTGTTTCAAGAGAAGTATGGATTGCGGAAGTTATCCCTGTTGCAGCAATTTTCATTTTACTTTGTGTCACGTTTCCATTTTTTAGATTTTCAAACGTGTCATATGGCCTAATGGCGTTTTGGCTGTTTTGGCATACAATAGGCGGGCATTACACTTTTGCAGGCGTGCCTTTTGAATGGGTGACAGATCTTTTTGGGTTTGAACGTAACCACTTTGATAGGATCGGGCATTTTTCTGTAGGATTCTATGCATACCCGATTGCGGAATTGTTTATTCGTAGAAAACTCGCGGGACCGATAGTTACAACTCTTTTTGCATTATTCACCATCATGTCCATTGCGGCAGCATATGAGATTATCGAATGGCAATATGCTGTGCTTGAAGGCGGCACAGCTGGCATTGAGTTTCTCGGAAGTCAGGGAGACATTTGGGATGCGCAGAAAGATATGCTTGCAGACACCCTTGGAGCAGTTGTTACACTGATTTTGTTCTGGGTCTTTGGTAAGCGGTGGGGAAGTCGCGGTTAGCTTCATCTACAAATAAGACATTCGTTGTATGCAAGTCTTTACAAATTTTGACAGTTTATGAATGTTGGCTTTTGATTTATCTTGAATAAAAAAACGGCATGGAATCTTCCATGCCGTTTTTTTGTTTTCTATGATGTGAATTTTGTTAACTAGCTAAGTTGACGAGTAAAGTTAATTAGCAAGACTAAATAACAATGTTAAATAAGAAGCCAACAACCAGAATGCCGGAAGCAACAATGGCTACGTAGATAGTGATCAGCTTTACGCTAAGTACTTTTCTAAGAATAACCATTTCAGGAAGACTGAGTGCTACAACAGACATCATAAATGCAAGTGCGGTACCCAGTGCAGCGCCTTTGCCTAGCAAGGCAGAGACAATAGGGATAATGCCTGCGGCACTGGCATACATCGGTACGCCGATAGCAACAGCGGCAGGGACGCTCCACCATGCATCTTTACCCATAATAGATGCCATTGCACCTTCTGGAACATAGCCGTGGATACCGGCACCGATTGCGATACCAATAACAATGTACAACCATGTTTTTCCCAGAATATCGACAACAGAATCCCAAGCAAAATCTAAGCGGTGAGCAAAGCTAGGGTACGATGGGGATTTGTTGGTGCCATCATCACGAATCTGACGAACCCAAGATTCCAACATGTGATCCAGTTTCATCTTGCCAAGTACCCAGCCTGCAATAACCGCAATGGTTACGCCAGTCACAAGGTACAGTGCTGCTACTTTGAATCCAAACAGACCGTACAGCAGAACTAAGGCGATTTCGTTAACCATAGGTGCGGCAATCAAAAACGAGAAGGTCACACCAAGCGGAACACCGGCTGCTACGAATCCTAAAAAGAGCGGTACAGCAGAGCAGGAGCAGAACGGCGTAATAATGCCGACACACGCTGCAATGACGTTACCAAGGGATTCTCTGCCTGTGAGATATTTACGGCTACGTTCCGGAGTAATCCACGTACGCATAACGCCAACAGCGAAAACAACCAGACTCAGCAATAGCAGAATTTTCGGAGTATCATATAAGAAGAACCGGATGGATTCTGATAGATGGCTGCCAGCTTCAACATTTGGGATCATGCCAGTCAGGACATCCGCAATAGTCGGTAACTGAGAATAGAGCAGTCCCCACCCGAGCAAGGCAATTGTTCCTACAATGCAGTAGAAGGTAAGTGAAAAACGTGCCTTTTTACCCTGAACAGGAGCAGCACCACATGCGCACGGAGATTCAAATGGATTTGTCGGCGCGCCATTGTCGGTTTTAGGAGCTCCGAAAGCCTGGGCAGCGAACTCGCCACCTTTATCTGGGTTTCAGCCATATATGGAGCAGGAACTTTTTTCTTCTTCTTTTTTGTTTGGAGGAGTGATTTCGAGTGGTTTCATGGTAGTTCCTCGCTAAAGAATGTTCTTAATTTTTTTTAAGGTTAGCAGGTTTGATTGTAGGGCCGTAAACTCTTCATCTGTTTTTATAGCTTGCTGCAGCAAATCTAAAAACGTTGAAATATACATATCAGTGCTATCTGTTGCGAGGCGATAATGCGTCCATCCGCCTGCTTTGCGGCCTATGGTAAGATCGGCATCAGTACACTGTTTTAAGTGACGGGAAATTGTAGGCTGTGCAAGGCCCATAATTTCCACAATATTACACACACACAGTTCGCCCCCGAGCAATAAGCCGAGTATGCGCACGCGTGTTGGGTCTGAAAGTGCTTTTGTGATTCTAATAAAGTTGTGCATATGTTCTCCTGAATAGCCATTTAGCAATATGGCTATATGAGCATGTTGTCAATACACATGCGTGAGAAATGTGCGGCTGTACAGTGATAGGCAAAGGGCGTATGAGTTGCGGCTACTGCTTTGACACACAAGTGTTTAAGCAATCGGTAACGAATTCAAATGAATAAGTATTGCGCATTAGTTAGCACAGGAGAGAGATGATGACAGCCTGCGATCCTCAGGTAAATTTACAAGGACGCGAGAAGCTTACCCGCCTCGCTGACTTTTTGTTTGAAGCAGGTATGCTGCGCAAAACTCCGCGTAGTGGATACCAGTTTTTAGGTTCCGGTAGTGAGAACGTCGCAGAGCACTCTTTTAGAACAGCCATTGTCGGATTTGTTCTCGCCAACGAAGCAGGTGCAGATCCCGTACATACTGCAATGATGTGCCTTTTTCATGATTTTCATGAGGCTCGTATTGGTGATTTTAACTACGTAAACCGTATTTATAACACCAGCGATCCTAAGGCTGCATTTTCTCATGCCCTTGAAGGAACAGGCCTTGAGTGTTTAGTAATGCCATACTGGGATGAGCTTGAAGAAGCGGAATCTCTGGAGGCAAAGCTTGCTCAGGATGCAGATCAGATTGATCTTATTCTGAACCTTAAAGAAGAGTTCGATCTCGGTAACAAATATGCCGGTAAATGGATGCAAGGCGCTTTGCCGCGTCTGCGTACAGAATTTGGTCGTGAGCTTGCTCAGCGAATCAGTGAAACAGACCACACCGACTGGTGGTACAAAGGCCCTGATAGTAACTGGTGGACACGTAAGAACGGTAAAAAGAAAGCTGAGTAACAACAGAGAATAGTAACGCGTGATCTGTTTCTACATGGTAGACGTTGCAGCCTATTGCTTTTCCAGGAGCGTTGTGACGGGCAGTGGTTTAACTGGATAGCGTCTGATTTCTTTTGGATACAATCCGCACTATCGGCAGCTTCAAGTTTAATTATATAGATGATAGTAAGCCACTCCTTTGGGAGTGGCTTTTTTTATGGCTTATGTAATTGAAGCAGTTGTGGTTATTTGTATTCCATCAATTCAACAGGTGCGTTGTTCTCTTCGATGAATGCAACGGTAAGCCCCTCACTTGGCGAGTTCGGCTCAATAATAACCCTTTTCCCTTCTAGCGCTTCGGTAAGGTTTTCTACAACAAAAGCGACATGTGGAACTGTTTTTACCAGTTCAGGATAAGGGGCATCGGTCTCGAAGCGCATCCACTGAATTCCGTATGGATTGTTCTCGTGATCAGTGACGTGCATCTTTAAGTGAGGAAGATGAATTTCGTCTTTTTGTGGAATATCTGTGGGGATTCCAAGATGGTTGTATTTCATGATGTCTCTTTTAGCTTGTGAAAACAAAATGGGTATGAAGTGCGGCAAAGAGTTATTTTTGAGTCGCGCGAGATGTCTTTCTAAAAAGTTAAAGGGCGGGGTGAAACCTTCGCGTTTTCTAAAGGCGGCCAGTCAATAAAATCGAAGAGGCACCAAAGGGACAACGAAGGTTATGCAATATTTTTTTGTTCTTCTATGGTGGTGGTATAAGAAAAAGGGAGCGGTTTCAACCGCTCCCTTTGATGTTGCTATTTCCCTTTCGGGAGATACGTGACTGTCGACCTTGCCCCAAGCTCGGCATCAGCAGTAATTTCAACATCAGTCCAGTAAATGGCACCGGCATTAATGTCGTTCTGCTCGATGAAGGTAGCAAGAGTGTTGGCAGATTCTACATGTTTAAGCAGCATCGGGGAGAGTACGAACATAAACAGCCAGATTATGAAAACTCCGGATGCGAACGATAGAAAGCGTTTTGCGCTGCTTTTTTGCATACGAATTATCCTTTATTGTTACACGTTAGATTTTCGCGGTAATTTCCGGGAATACCAGATAGAACATGATGTATGCCATTGTCAGTGTAAGGAGAAGGTTGAAAGTCTGACCGCAGACATACAGGATAAGCGGTTTGCCGCCTTTAAAGTAATGAGCGAGCTCGCGGAAGTTTGTCGCAAGACCGATGGATACAAAGGCAAGGCAGAAGAACCAACCTCGGAATGCTTTGGAGAAGCCACGAATTACGCCGTGGTCAACCATTGCGTACCCAACGTCTGGTCCCATTGAACCATAAATCCATGAGAAAAGAACAGAAGCGGCTAGGAAGCCGAGTACGAATTTAGGGAATCGGTACCAGATTTCCCATGCGTTTACAGAGCGCCCCGGAGTGCAATCAACACGGGTGCACCAGTAAATTGCAACACCAAATGCGGTGATACCGATGAGTACGTTCTGGATCATTTTAATGGTCGCTGCAACGTACAGTGCTTTCTGTGAAAGGAAGGCACCAGCCGCTGCAACAGCACCTGTCGCATCAATCGTACCACCCATCCATGCACCACCGAGAATAAACGGCATGTCTACAGCTTTAATGAATGCAGGCATAAGGATCATCATAATAGATGTGAAAACGAGGGAGAGACCAACCGCAAGGGTCAATTCTTCTTTTTTAGCACGACACGCTGCTGCGGTTGCGATAGCTGCGGAAACACCACAAACAGACATATCTGCCGAAATAACAATGTTTAGTGTCTTAGACGGCATTTTTACCACTTTCTGACCGAAGATGTACGTGGTGATGAGTACAATTGGTGTTACTACCCAAGCTACGAAAATGCCTGGAATGCCGATAGCGATAATTTTGCTAAAGAGAACTTCAGCACCCAAAAGAACAAGACCTGTTTTAATGAAGTATTCTGTTTGTACGGCAGGCATAACCCACTTAGGTGTACCCACTGTGTTTGAGATGAGAAGACCGAAGAGAATAGCCCATGCTGCGTACCCGATACCGAGTCCTTTCATGGTGCTTTGTTGTGCAGAAACATATGCAAGCGTGGCAATGGCGAAAACAAAAAAGAATCCGATAAAAAACTTAACAGGGCTGTGTCCCATTGCTGCGCGTCCAATGGCAAAGAAAATACCAAGGGCAACGCATAGCATGATGAGCCATGTAAGTTGGTTGTATGGAGATGCTTTTGTTTTCTTTTTAGCCTTACCGGCAGCGAACTTTTTGTTACGCCAGTCACTAATTGCGTCTGTTGCTTGTTGGTTCAGTTCTGCATTGGCAAAGTTTGCCTCAGCGGCAGCTCCCTGAGCAATGGTTGCGGCGGCAAAAGATTCATCCGCAGCTTTTTTTTACTTTTTCATACTTGGTAACAGCTTTGGCTTTTTTAGCATCAGCCTGTGTGCTGTCCATAAAGAAAGCATCGACCGGGTTTGTAGACCAGCCATGCGGTTTATTTTGGAATTTTTTAATTGTTTTTGCAATAGGAGAGGACGTTGCCTTCATGCCTTTTGCATCAGCAGCCTTGTAGTATTCAATTGTTTTAAAAGGAGCTTTGTTTGCTTCCAGTTGCATGATCGCATTAGACTCGGCAATGGTTTCACGTAAATTTTTTGGCTCATTAGGTAGATAGATAATGAGGCCGATAACGAGAATTGCAAAGCCAAGCCATATTGCCCAGTAGTCTTCGAGTTTTACTAAATCAGACCAACTGGCATACCCCTTATCGACAACAACTTCTTCTTGTTGCTTGTTTTGTTCTGCCATTACCATTCCTCCTTATTAGAAGTAGCTAGGTCATGTACGCCACAATAAACAAGGCAGTAATAATACATGCATAAGTCCCTCGTCTGCTTCATTTTTGAAAAGCAGACGGGAGATGCCTGTAGCATTACAATGCCGGATACCTCAGTAACCACGAATGCAGGTGAGCAGACAGCGTGAAGAAAGGAGAGAGGAAAATTAGACGCGAAGTATACGAGTAATCGAGCAGGAATTGTTCAGAACAGAAGGAGTACGAAAATCAGTATAGCGAAGCTCATGCTGCTAACTTACTGCATAGTATAAGAGGTAAAAGGCAGAAAATGTCAACAATTACCTGTAAATAAAAGAAAGAATACCTATAAGGATTAGAAAACAGGAAAGGCGTAGCTTAAGGTTGATGCAGGGTAGGGGGCAGGATAGAAAACGCCGGAGCTTTATTAAAAGACTCCGGCGTGGTTATTATTGTTATCGCATAAAGGTGGCCACAACTTTTGAAACAACGTCAGATGTTGTTTTATCGGCGGAATAGGTAAACCCGACACGTTTAAACATTCGTGGTGCTTTTAATGGAACTGTAACCAGATCGTATGCTGTTTCCAATACGCCGTCTGGTAAGAATGATATGCCATATCCTGCTTGTACAAGATGCATTACCTGACTCTTATGTTCACCGCTCGCGACAATATTCATACGCAATTCTGCGCAGGCTAATAGCCCGATGGTCTGCTGATGTGCCTCACATGGTGGGCATTCAATAAAATCGAATTGATGCAACTCTTCAGGTAATACAAATTCCTGATTTGCAAGTTCGTGATCTGGGCGCATACAGAGTACATAATCTTCTTCCCATAACGGAACCCATGTTTCTCCTTGGTTACGGAGAATGTCCACAGTGATTCGGATGTCACAGTCTGCATTTACATCAACCAGCCGTGGTGTGAGTCCGGGGATTTGTTGACGCATAGTTTCTAGAACATCTGCAAGGCGCTTGGGGCTTAAATCGGGAAAAACGCCTAATGTAATATGTCGCTCTTCATCGTTTCCTTTGAAGAGGCCTTCGATGCTATGTGCTTGTTCTATGAGTCGCTTAGCGCGAGGGTACAAGTGATGTGCTTCGTCGGTAATAACCACACCTTGTTTGCTGCGTATGAATAAAGAAACGCCGAGCATTTCTTCCAGCTGTTTTATGGCGCTGGAAATGGAAGGCTGAGAAACATGGCTGCGCTGAGCGGCACGTGTAATATTCTGTTCCTCAAAAACAGCAATGAAGTAGCGTAATAATCGTAAATCCATAAACACTCCCTGCCTACTGATCGATTGAATCTATATAAAATATGGTTTCATAGGCTACGCCTATCATAAACAAAAGAACTCTATATTATACAAAGGTAAAAATCGGTGTATTCTTATCCAAAATAAAAACAACGGGCACTGCCCATAATCATTTGGAGAATACATCATGACTAAACCACTCGTAGTCATTACAGGCGCAAGTTCAGGTTTCGGCGAAGCAACAGCTCGTACTTTAAGTGCAAAAGGTTTTCCGCTTCTTCTCATAGCCCGTCGCCTTGATCGACTTGAAGCATTAAATTTACCTAATACTATCTGCGCCAAGGTAGATGTAACAGATCGCGAAGCATTGGTAAAAGCTATAACCGATGCCGAAGCTACTTACGGCCCTGTAGACTGCATAGTAAACAATGCAGGCGTGATGCTGTTAGGTCAGGCTCATGAGCAGAATCCGGCAGAATGGCAAAAAATGATAGATGTTAACATGGTCGGACTTCTTAATGGTATTTACGCAGTTCTCCCAAGTATGCGTGAACGTAAGCAAGGAACAATCATAAACATTAGTTCAGTTGCCGGACGTAAAACATTTCCGAATCATGCTGTATATTGCGGAACAAAGTTTGCCGTGCACGCTATGAGCGAAAATATCCGTGAAGAAGTTGCAGCCGATAATGTTCGTGTAATCATCATCGCGCCAGGTGCAGCAGAGACTGAGCTTCTTAGCCATATCACGTCTGATACAATCAAAGACGGCTACAATCAGTGGAAAGAACAAATGGGCGGCGTGATGAGTGCTCAACATGTAGCCAACTCAATCGTATTTGCTTACGAACAGCCGCAGGCTGTATGCATCCGTGAAATCGTTCTTGCCCCGACACTTCAACAGCCATAGGCTCTAGCCAAATTATTAGCCTCTGGCGGCGCTTGTCAGCGGGGCGTCTGCGACGCTTTTGTTTGTCTCCGACGGCTGGGGAAAACCTTTCTGTAGAAAGGTTCTTCCCCAGACCCCTTTCCAAAGACTTTTATTATGCGATAAACTTTCGTTAATGAAAAAATACGCGGCTTAATTCCACTGACTTGAACAATGAAAAAGGGCTGTCCTTTAAATTAAGGACAGCCCTTTTTTTATTTTCTGAAAGGTAGTGAAGCGTAAGCCGCGAGGTTTTGGAAACAACGGGTTGGCCTCGCAAGTAAAAGTTTTAGGAGATTCTTAAGAAGCCCTTTTTCAAAAGGGTTCTTAAGCCGCCGGAGGCTCGTCGAAGACAAAAAAGCGTCGCAGACAACACGGCAGCCGACAGTTAGTCTTCCATACGCAAATAATTACTAAACAGCCTGTGGCTGACGCGAGTAAACGAGTCGAAATCTGCTGTAAGTTCCATGTTTGGAATAAGCGCTTTGACGACTGGGAACTGTAAATCTTTTCGTGCAAGCTCAACGTAGACAGGCCGCCTGTTGTTGGCGATGAGCATTTTTTCGAGCATCTGCACGTTGCGCATAGGATCTTCCATGGAGACGTTTGGAAGCTCTTCCTGCTTGCGTGTTTCGATACCACGAAGCGCTGGTGCGGATGGCGGGCTTTGCGGGTATGGATATGGTGTTTCAGTTAATGCAGATACGATGGCTCTTTTTCCATCAAGTCCGGCTCCGGTACCGCGGAATACTTCACCAAGTCTGCCCATGACGAATGCATAGTAGCAGGGGATGCCGAACTCGGTGGTTATGTCTTGAAACATGACATGTACACCGCGTGCTGAATAGTCATTAAGCAGCATGTTGAGTTTTGGATCTTCGGTGGTAAGGGTAAAGCATTCTTTTTTGTTGAACGGCTTTGTTGCTTCTGCATCACGTTCAAAGATTTCCATAAGCGCTGAAACTTTTGCTTCTTCCAGAATGTTTCCGGATGCAAGTCCGGTTGACCCCGGTGAAGAGAGTAGAGAAATCTCATCAAGGTTGCAGAACATGTAGACCATCTGCGCGGGCACAAGGATTGGCTCGTATCCTTCACCTTCGAGCTTTGGCGTGTGTCCTTCCATCCAGTAGAGTTTTTCATCTTCGTACTGAACTTCAAGAGACAGTAAATTTGGATCGAAAGCTGCGATGCCCTGTGCTGTAAGTTCAGAGTAGCGGGCATGTGTGAGCGGATGATCTTTGAGAGTGTTGACCACGCCTGCTTTGTCAAAAGAGACAAACGAAGATGAGCGCTCGACAACTTCCATGGTAAGTCCGACTCGTGCGTCATTCAGAGCCAGCCCTCGACCGTATGATGTGGCGAGGCCTTGCAGTGTGTAGTCTAGAGAACCGTTTTTAACGGCGAGATCAATGTTCCATTTGCGTAACAACGCGATAGGAGACAGGGATGCAATATGACGCATTTCAACATCGGCAAACAGTGGTGTTTTGTTCAACCGACTGAGTGCTAGGTCTGTTGTTTCTTGCGCTGGTGGGCGTGACCACGGGTTGCTGTGTGGAGTTTTTAGCAGTTCTTCACGAATCGTTGCGGCGGTTACAAATTCGTCTGTGCAAGGCTCGTAGAGCATCGGCAGATCAAAGTCTTCTGCAACATCCGGCAAGGGAAGCATTTTGTGGTCGTGGATATTTTCTTTAAACTTGGTGATCCATGCAATGTGGTCATACTTATCTTCACGCTTGAACCAGCGGATGTAGATAAGGGGAGTATATTCCTGCAACTGTTCTGAGGCATCATTAGGGAAGAGCGCCAGCGTTTTGGAGAATTTCCCGTAAAGCAGGCATGTTTCATACAGCAATGCTGCAAGAACAGGTTTGATGATTGTGTAGTCTTCTACGGCTGTTTTCAGCATCGTTTTGAATTTCTTTTGATCAAAATTCTGAACGCTGGTCAGCAGAAATTTGTGCATAAATTCGTCAAGCGGATGCTCTTCAAGGTATGCAAGTGCTTCTTCAAAAGTAATATCTGCTGGCGGTTCGCAGGAAACATATCCCACAGTGCCAACAGTATCGGAAAGATTAAATTTGTATTTCATTGATGACGACATCATATACTCCCGTATGCTATGAATGAGGCGTTATAGCGTATGTTTTTACGGTGGACAATGGATGCCGTGAACAATAAATGAATACTAACACGCTGTGCCGAGACCAATGAGAACGGTAACGACTGGACTGCGTGATTCTTTGAATTTATTTCAGCATGTATTGCTGATAGTTATAAAGGGGAAAAGATGCCAAATTTCGGTGCTCATATGTCTATTACTGGTGGGTTGGAAAAAGCTGTTGAACGTATAATGCAGGTTAACGGAACCGCCTTACAGATTTTTTCAAAAAACCAGCGACAGTGGAAATCTAAGCCGCTGGAACAAAAACAGATAGATGCTTTTCTCGAAGCCTGCGCAGTTTGGGGCGATCATCCTATTGCTGTGCATGATTCGTATTTAATTAATTTGGGCTCCCCTAAGGAAGATGGAGTCGAGAAATCTGTTGCGGCGTTTGCTCATGAGCTTGAGCGTGCTGAGCAGTTGAATATTCCGTATGTAGTGATGCACCCCGGTGCTCATTTGGGAAGTAATGTTGATGAAGCGTTGGAACGTGTTGCGAAAAATCTGGATAGAGCGTTGCTTGAGTCACGCACTGAGCGTGTAATGGTTCTGCTCGAAAATACGGCAGGGCAAGGCACAACGCTTGGCCGCTCTTTTGCTGAGCTGGCTGCTATTATACAGTATTCAGATAATGCAGACAGGATTGGTGTGTGCATTGATACTTGTCATGCGTATGCTGCTGGATACGACATCGCAACTGAAGAAGGGTACAAGGCAACCTTTGATGAATTTGAAACAACTGTCGGCATGGATCGTTTGAAGTTTATGCATGTGAATGATTCCAAAGGCGGTTTAGGAAGTCATCTTGATAGGCATGATCATATTGGACAGGGCTTACTGGGAGAAGAGACTTTTGCACGCTTGGTAAATGATCCAAGGTTTATTGATTTGCCTATGGTGCTTGAAACTCCGAAAGGAGAAGATCTTTCCGAAGATATAAAAAATCTGGAAGTCCTGCACCGATTGATTATTGCTTAAGTTGAAAAAAGTTTTTTAGTAGATATGCCAAGGGAAAATCTAGTAGTGTATAGCATAGATCGAAGTAGTACTATGTTTGCAAATCTATAGTTTCCTCAAAATAATGATATTTTTACTTGTCTTGGCGATATTCTCATTTTAGTAACTAGTTGCTGACATTATTTCTTAATGTTGAGGCGCTCAGTACACTGGTTTGTAGGGATGCATGCAGAAAGACATTTTTCGGGGGCTTAACTCGTATGTCACTGTAAATACCAGCAGTATTTTGGAGAGGATGCAGATGGTTGGGTTCTGTTTCTCTTTAGCTTTCAACGAGGAATAATGTCAGCTTTTTTTATGGATAAAAAACTACCTATAAAATATTTGTTTATGCCTGTTGTTGCGATAGAGGATAGATAGCCGAATAGATATTTTTGATGTAATGTGCAAAAAGAAAGTGGTCTGGTCTTTCTTAGAGAGCTAATTTGTCAACCACCATGGTCTACAATAGATTTCTACAGACGAGTACTGCTGTATAACGACATCCATAATTTTTTGTTTAAGGGTTATTATGACCGTATTTGCCATTTCACAGTTGCTCGTAGGCGTAGCACTCGTTTTTGATATCCTTTCTTTTCAATTTAAGAATCGAAAATATATTCTGCATTCCATTGCAATCGCCTGTTTCTTTATGGCAGCGCACTTTTTGCTTCTCGATCAGTGGACGGCAACAGTGCTTATGGCTGTTTCCGGTGCACGCTATGCTGTGAGTGGGTATACAACGGAGCGCAGATGGATGTATTTTTTCAGTGTGCTAGCTGTGGTTGGTACTGTTTGGACATATGCAGGGCTTGTCAGCATTCTTAGTTTCGGTGCAACCTTTGTGCTGACTATTGCGGCTTTTTCTAAAACAGATAAGCGGCTGCGAGAAATTACATTTTTTGGAGTAGTTCTGTGGATTGCTCATAATATTGTTGTATGGTCGCCGTCTGCCATTGGGCTTGAGAGCTTTTTCCTCATAAGTAATGTTATCGGTTACTACCGCTACTATATTCGCCCAGCCAGATTAGGGTTGGCAGTGGAACAAGAGTAACCAATTTGGTAGCTTGAGACCTGAATCATTGGATCAGGTGCCGTAATTTTTGACTACGCTTTACTGGCATTTCCAGCCCCGCATTTGTGCGGGGCTTTTTTTGTGCCCTGTGTTTATCTACGTGAAAAAAGTAATCGTACGCTTAGTGTGATGTTCAGGGTTGTTGCGAGTACGCCTGCGTATTTTTAGGAAATAAGAGCAAAAAATATAATACGTATACACCTCTAACATGGTAGTATTTATCAATTGTCTAGAGTTTACCCTTTAAATATTGGCAAAGGGGAGGTTTATGCCTCAGAGCAACGATAGGAAAAAGCGAAAAAAACTATTGTTGATAGGGGGTGTAACCGGTGTTGTATTAAGTATCGTCCTTGTTTTGGCTTCTGGTCATATGATTACACTGACGAACACTGATACCTTTTGTGTAACGTGCCACGTGATGAGACCTTTCAGGCAGGCATGGCTTGCCGGGGTTCACGGGGGGAATAACCCACAGGGGGTTGTTGCCCAATGCGTAGACTGTCATCTGCCACATGGCACTCTCGTAGAGTACGTTGCCGCCAAAGCATATACCGGTACACATGATATTATCATGAATATGATCATTGATCCCTATACGCATGATTGGGGCGCGGGGCCGAACAGTCGTGAAAACTACACGTACGACAACTCTTGTCGTAAATGTCACGCCCAGTTATTAGCCCCGAAAATGGGCATCAAGGCCATTTTAGCGCATCGCGAATACCTGAGAGAAGAGAATAAACTCCGGTGTGTTAAGTGCCACGAGCATGTGGGACATAAGGACATGATGTTCTATGTGAACAAGTATTTCAACAGGGATTCATAACTGTAGTTACGAATGGAAACCTGAAAGTGTGTGGAGGAAAAGGAATGAAGATACGGAGGACTTTGGTAACCCTACTTGGTATGGTGCTCTGTTGCATGTTGGTCGTAGGCTCTGCCGCGGCTGAGGAGAAGATGCAACAAACGACACCTAAAGCCACATCGCAAGGGGACGCTACCCTTGGAGGACTGCATAAGCAGATCCTCGTACAACGTGGTTTTTCTGAAGCGGCTAAAAAATGTATCGAATGTCACTCAAAAGCAACCCCTGGTATTGTAGATAACTGGAGAAACGGTCGCATGGCTCATGCGCAGGTTTCTTGCTACGACTGTCACGTTGTGGAAAAAACATCTCCAATGGCCAGCCAGTGTGAAGGTGTGCGTGGAACAAATATCTATACCAGCCCGATGGTATCTTCTAAGACATGTTCCCGCTGTCACCCTGTAGAAGTTTCACAGTTCCTTGAAAGCTCTCATGCTAAACCGGCATCCGAGCCAATTATGAACAACCCTACCTTCGATAAGTTGATGTACTACTACGAAGGGTTAGAGTTTGCCGGTGTTGACCGTAACAGCCCTGAAGCTATGGCTCCGCGCGCTTCCGGTTGTCAGATGTGTCATGGTACAATTATTCAGCTCGGTGCTGATAATAAGCCTATCAACATGACATGGCCTGGCGGTCCTGGTCAGCGTTATCCTGATGGTTCTGTAGGTAACTGCTCCGTGTGTCACACCCGTCATATGTTCTCCATTGCGGAAGCACGTAAGCCGGAATCATGTGGTACATGTCACCTCGGCCCTGACCATCCAAACATTGAAATTTATGACCAATCCAAGCACGGTCAGGTTTATGCTGCTCATTCAGAGAAGTGGAACTTTACTGCGGCTCCGGATACATGGGAACCAGGCGATTACGATGCACCTACCTGTGCAGTATGTCACTTGAGTGGTATCGGTGAACTGACTACCACACATAACCCTGAAACCCGTCTGAAGTGGACGCTTTACACTAAGCGCTCCGAGATTCGTGAAGGCACCCGTGGTGCCGGTGTGGAAGGCGGCAAACGCATGCGCTTAGTATGTAAGAATTGTCATTCTACACTCCATACAAATGCAACAATGGATACGCTTGATGCTTCAGTGAAGCTCTACAATATCTACTGGGATAAAGCAGTAGCTATGAAGAAGGAACTCGCTGCTAAAAACCTCCTTGGTGATGATCCTTGGAGAGATGGCTTCCAGCGTATG
The DNA here is from genome assembly GCF_009914765.1 of Halodesulfovibrio sp. MK-HDV. Classification (NCBI taxonomy): domain Bacteria; kingdom Pseudomonadati; phylum Thermodesulfobacteriota; class Desulfovibrionia; order Desulfovibrionales; family Desulfovibrionaceae; genus Halodesulfovibrio; species Halodesulfovibrio sp. MK-HDV. Next base: position 108,259 of record NZ_WYDS01000012.1, read on the forward strand.
ATGTACTACCTCTGGCACCATGAAGGCCGTCGTGCCCGTCAGGGTGCAGCAATGAACGGTCCTGACTATGCACACTGGCATGGATTCTTCCAGATGTTCCAGATGTTCATGGATATGCAGGGCATTCGTGACTGGCGTATCAAAAATGGTAAAATAGAGGAACTGAGCAACGTAGCTTGCCCTGGTCCGGACTAGTAGGTAGCTGAATAAGTATAAAGAAAGCCCGCTGTACGAGTACAGCGGGCTTTTTATATACATAACGATTTGGAAAGTAGTCACTTTAATAGGATCAAGGTCTACACTCGTTTCTTGGGGGCACCAATACGTGTTCACGAGGAACAAGCGTTACGGGTGGTGGCTCCTGTGGAGAGAGTGTCTTGTTCTTTGGAGATGTTCCTGCGGTAGTCCGTCGGAGGTCTCTATGCAGAGTTTTTCCGAAGATAACTATCTATTCAGACGGTACACCTTTGAAAGAAGGCAGCAGGGCTTTTTTAGCAAGTTTAGCATCTACTGTAAGGATTGGACCTTCTTCAGTTTCGTGCACTTTGTAATCTGTGATTACGCGCAGGTCATTTGGATGCATAACTTCTTTCTGACGAACCATTTCTTCTACAATGTCAACAAGTGTAGTTTTTGTTTCGTCAGTAAGTTCAAATTGCTCAAGAGAGCGGTGCAGGCCGTCTTCCCAGCGGTCACGCGGAAGGAATGATGCGTTCCACGCAAATACGCCAAGACCGATAGCGTTATCGTCTCCGCTTAAGCTTTCAGCTTCCGCCAGAAGCGGTTTGCAAAACTTCATTACGGTGTCGGAAAAATCGTCAGCAGTAGACGCTTTACGGCGTTTAATTGCAGCAATGCGTTTTTTAATCTTCTGTTGGTCTTTTTTGGAATTAGCCATGCGGGGCTCCTTTTTCATAAGATGTCTGCCGCGTCATAGTGTTTTTATGACAGAAGAGCAATACGCAGACATACAACCTATGGAATATTGGCGCCCGAAAATGCTCTATGACTTTTTACGATACTGCATGAATGCTGCAAGTCCGAGTAGTCCCAAAATATAGCCAATTCCACCAAAGATATCTTTCATGTTTGTTGTCGGCTGAAGAATCTGTGCATTCAGCTTTGCTACCTGTGCTTTAATTGGAACAAGTTCCTGTCGCACGGCGGTACGGATAAGTGTATCCAGCTCTGTTTTTGTCAGAGTGACAGTTGCGGCGGGAGTAGCTGTTTTTTGTTCAGATTCCTGCTCAGCTGTTCGGGGTGACGTCTGGGATGAAGCTTGAGCATTTGTATCTGTAGTAGGAGCAGTAGTTTTTGTGGAAGCTAGCTGCTCCGTTGCGACACTAACTGCGGCATCAGCAAAGTCTTCCGCTTGTAGAGTCCACGAACTCGCGTGACCTTGTCCTGCATCCAGAGTGACGACGATTGGATCTTTGGTCTTAATGGCGTCAGCGGAAAGGGGGAAGGACCATTCGCCATTACTATTCGTAATACCTTTTGCGATTACTTTCCCTGTCTTTTTATCCGTAGCGGTAACGGCACTGTTTTGTGCTTTGCTACCGCTGGAGAAAAAGGACTCAGTATGTATAGTCGTCCCTTCTGCCCATGCAAAAATATTAACTCGGTGGGCAAAGGCTGATGTGGTAAGAATACAAGTAATAATGAATGCAAAAAATATGGTTGATAGACGCATGTTGGCTCCTGCGGTGTTGTTTATTATATAGGATACAAAAGCAGGTTGAATGTGTATGTCCGGTTTAGGATAGGCGTTTTTCTCGTGTGACGTTATAGAAAAAAGTAACACGCATCAAGCTTGTTGATATAAATATGCAAGCCAATATTTTTTTTATGAATTTGAATTGTAGAGTTGAGTTTCTTCTGTTTGATTTGAATAGAGTAAGGAAATCAAGGTATTATTCCTTAAAAAATGTAATTGATCAAATAAACAGCTTTACAGGATTGTTAATACTGACTATACATGTCCGAACAGCTAGGGGGGCCTTAACGGGCTGAGAGTGAGCGTAATAGTTCTGACCCTTGAACCTGATGTGGTTTATACCACCGGAGGAAAGCAACTACGTTTCAAGAACTACAAGCTTATCCGAAGGGGTAAGCTTTTTTTTATGCCTGTAGCATAAAACGCACAGCGTTTTATGGGATACAGGGTGTGTCTACATACAGCTAGGGGAGCCTTCGGGCTGAGAGTGAACATTGCGTTCAGACCCTTTGAACCTGACGCGGTTTATACCGCCGGAGGAAGGCTGAGTACTTAACTCGTATTCTAAGCTTGCCTTCGTGCAAGCTTTTTTTATGCGATTAAAGCAGCAAAGGAACCCTACAATGCAACTAACTGTAAATGGTCAGATGCAACTGTGCAATGACGACACAACCCTGCTTGAATATCTGCAGGGCAACGGCGTGGATGTAAAAGCGGTTGTCGTGGAACTGAATCGAATCGTTGTGAAGGCTGATGATTTTGGAACTACCGTACTTACTGACGGGAATGTATTGGAAATCCTGCAATTCGTAGGAGGGGGCTAATGGAAGCGAACAACAACGACGCATTGGTTATCGGCGGAGTCAGCTTGACCAGCAGACTATTAACCGGAACCGGCAAATATGGCTCAGATACAATCATTCCTGATGTATGTGCATCGTCCGGATCTCAGGTCATCACTGTAGCGTTACGAAGAGTTGACACAAACGCGGCTACCGGGAACGTAATGCAGCACATTCCCAAGCACATGCAGTTGTTGCCGAATACTTCCGGTGCGCGCAATGCCGACGAGGCAGTACGAATTGCTCGTTTGGCGCGCGCGGCCGGATGTGGCGACTGGATTAAAATTGAAGTTATCTCCGACAATAAATATTTATTGCCGGATGGATACGAAACCGCAAAGGCAACAGAAATTCTTGCAAAAGAAGGTTTTACTGTTTTGCCGTATGTAAATGCGGATTTGTACATTGCACGCGATCTTGTGAATGCGGGTGCTGCGGCAGTTATGCCGTTAGGTGCTCCCATTGGCAGTAACCGCGGGCTGATGACAAAAGAAATGGTTCGTATTCTGATTGATGAAATTTCTTTACCGATTATTGTTGATGCAGGAATCGGCGCTCCGTCACAGGCGTGTGAAGCTATGGAAATGGGTGCAGCAGCTTGTCTGGTGAATACCGCAATTGCAGCTTCCGGTGATCCTGTGGCAATGGGGCGGGCGTTTGGTGAAGCTGTTCGAGCCGGTCGTGCTGCGTATATTGCGCAGACAGCGGCAGTCTCTACTGGTTCAGCCGATGCCTCATCTCCACTGACCGGCTTTTTAGGCGGTATGTAATATGGGATTTTCTGATCTTCTTTCGAAGTACGATACGCTGGACATGGCAGCGTATCTGGCAGCAGTTACCGCTGCCGATGTGGAGCGTGTGCTTGCAAAGCATTCTTTGACTCCACTCGATTATCTGACTCTGCTGTCTCCGGCAGCAGAGGGCATGCTTGAAGCTATAGCGCAGAAAGCGAATGCGATTACGTTACGTCATTTCGGAAAGACGATTCAGCTTTTTACCCCCTTGTATCTTGCTAACTACTGTACCAACCAGTGTGTGTACTGTGGTTTCAATACAGAAAACCGTATTAAACGTTCACAGCTTTCTGCGGATGAATTGAGAACAGAAGCCGAGGCCATTGCGGCAACCGGATTAAAGCACATCCTTATCCTTACAGGTGATGCTCCGGCTAAGTCTACAGTTGAGTACATTGGTGACTGTTCAAAGATCCTGAGTGAGTTTTTCACTTCTATCAGCATAGAAGTGTATGCAATGACTCAGGAAGAATACGCTTATCTGGAAACATGCGGCGTTGACGGACTGACAATTTATCAGGAAACATACAACAAGTCGTTGTACCTTGAATTGCACCCGAAAGGGCCGAAACGCGATTACGATTTTAGACTCGATGCCCCTGAACGCGGATGTCAGGCAGGAATGCGTACTGTAAACGTAGGTGCATTACTCGGACTGGAATCTGTATGGCAGCGTGATGCTTTCTATACAGGACTACACGCGGAGTATTTGCAGCGTAAATATCCTGCAACAAACATTGCCATCTCACCGCCGAGAATGCGCCCGCATGTTGGCGCATATGAGCCTGCATCTATTGTAACGGACAGAAATTTAGTTCAGCTTGTTCTGGCTCAACGTATTTTCCTGCATAACGTAGGCATTACCATTTCCACACGGGAATCAGCAGAACTGCGTGATAACATGATGCCACTAGGTGTGACCAAAATGTCTGCCGGAGTAACCACCGCGGTTGGCGGTCATACATCTGATGACGAAAGCACTGCGCAGTTTGATATTTCAGATCCCCGTAGCGTTGAGGAAATGTGCAGAGCCATTGAATCGAAAGGATTTCAGCCTGTATTCAAAGACTGGCAACCTTTTTAGTCGATGCAGGAAGGCGTTATGACCATCAATTCAGTGTTGCAGACAGGTCTGTCCCGCTATCTTACACCAGAGCAGTTGGAAAAACTTGCTTCTGTCACTGTAGGCATTGCCGGTTGCGGCGGGCTGGGGTCTAACTGTGCCTTTATGCTGGCTCGAAGTGGTGTTCGGAATTTTGTCATTGTAGATTATGATATTGTGGATTCATCAAACCTGAACCGACAGTTCTTTTTCGAAGATCAGATTGGTATGGCGAAAGTTGAAATCTGCAAAACGAATCTGCTTCGCATAGACAGTACCTTGAACATTACGATACACAATGGGCAGATAACGCCGACCACCGCACCGCAATACTTTGCTGACAGCGACATAATTATTGAAGCTCTAGATAGCATTGACGGTAAGAAAATGATGGCAGAGCAGTATTTGTCTGATGCACGTCTGTTCGTTTCAGCCTCCGGTATGGCGGGGTGGGGTGAACCATACATGCAGAAGCGGCAGATTCGCGATGATGCCGTGCTTGTTGGTGATTTTACAACTGATATTGCCGATCATCCGCCTATGGCACCCAAAGTGCTTATGGCAGCCGCTATGCAGGCAGATGTAGTGCTAACGCATATTTTGGGGAAGTAGCATGAATTTTCAAGAAATTTTAGATACCGATATTTACGCTTTGACCGACGAAGGCTTGTCCAAAGGTCGTTCTAATGTTGAAGTTGTAGATGCTATGCTTAAAGCAGGCATCAAAGTACTTCAGTACAGAGAAAAAGATAAAAAATCCGGTGCAATGTTGGAAGAATGTTTGCAGATTCGTGCCATGACTAAACAGGCAGGCTGCAAATTTATTGTTAATGACTACGTGGATATTGCTATGCTTTGTGATGCAGATGGTGTGCACGTTGGACAGGAAGATATCCCTGTTCCGCAGGTTCGTCAGCTTATCGGGGCAGATAAAATTATCGGCCTATCCACGCATTCTCCAGAAGAATGTAAGCATGCAATTGAGCTTGGTGCAGATTATGTAGGTGTTGGGCCGATATTTGCGACCCAGACTAAAAAAGATGTCTGTGCGCCTGTTGGGTATGAGTACCTTGAGTACGTTTCCCAGCAGCACAATATCCCGCATGTAGCTATTGGTGGGATCAAACTGCATAACATTCAGGACGTAGCCCAGCATGGTGCTCGTTGTTGCGCGATTGTTTCCGAGATTGTGGGTGCAGAAGATATTACTGCGACCGTAATTGCATTGCGCAAGGCCATGGCTTCTCGATAGTCATTGATTTGAAAAATAAAAAGTACAAGGCAGCCTTCATATGAAGGCTGCCTTTTTTTGTGTTCTTTGAAAAAAAGTGAATTGAATATACTCCGCATCTGGCGGGGGCGGAATAAAAAATAACAGTAAATGAGTGAGTTAATGCTATTATTAGAGCTCTTTTTTAGATAACAAATGAGTATTCATCTTGTACCATTTGTCAGAGTTGAAGGAGCGCATATGTGGCGTAAAGTTTTCTTTCTCATCCTGATTATAATTCTTGTCGGTGTTGAAGTAGCACATAGCGAAAAATTTTTTGTTGCAAAAGCTGCCAAGCGGCATGTCCATATGACGGGATTCACTCGTCCGCGTACCGTGATGACTATATCCAGTGAAGAAAATGCACGATGCCTTGCTGTGTATGCTGATATCGGAGATGCCATTAAGCGCGACGGTTTATTCGCACGTCTTGATCCTACCTTTATCGAACTTGATATCCGTCGTAATCTTGATAAGCAGCAGGCAAACAATAGTACGGTCAATTTTTATTCGAAAGAAGCTGATAGATATCAAACGCTTATTGAAAAAGAATATGCAGCACAGACAACGTATGATGCCTTGGAGCGTGATCTCGACTTTGCACGCGAAGATTCAGAAGCATTGAAAATTGAAGAATTAATTCTGCGTGAGCATAAAAAACGTCACTTCATACTTGCTCCGGCAGGGTGGCGGGTGATTGAACGCTATCTCGAACCGGGTGAGTTGGCTCGAAAAGGGGACGTGTTAGCAAAAGTAGGCAATTTTAATGTACTTATTGTCCCCCTTGCCCTTACTCCTTCCGAATTGATCACGTTGAAAAAAATGGATGACATTACGATTGATCTGCCCGAATTGAATGGGAAAGTTCCAGCACGAATTGAAAATATTTCTCCGGACTTTGATCCTGACATGCGTAAAATTCAGGTTGATTTAGCGATAGACGAGTTTCCTATTGAAAAACGTGGCGGGGTACGAGCAGAGCTTTATATTCCGATGGATGAAGCAGAGGGTGCCGTTATTGTTCCGGACAGTGCACTGGTTCAAGGATATGAAGAAGCATTTCTTGTTCGTGAAAATGGCGAAGAGGTTCCGGTTATCATAATGGGAAAAGGTGATGAGCCGAAGACAAAACGTGTTCGCTCCAAAGACATTTCTGCAGGAGAACGCTTTATAACTGAACCTACACAAACTGGTTTTTAGGGAGATGCTATGCGCGCTGTAATTGCATTTACTCTTAATCAGAAGGTGCTGGTTAATCTGGCCTTTTTAGTACTTATGATTCTTGGTGTCATAAGTATTCTTACCATTCCAGTGGACAGGATGCCGTACGTAAGAATGGGCAAGGTGCATATTAGCACTTTCCTTCCCGGGGCATCGCCGTCTGATGTTGAATCTCTTGTGACAAAAGAAATTGAGGATGCGCTCGATAGTCTGGAACAAGTTGAATATATCCGCTCCCGTTCATACCGTGAACGCAGCTCCATTCTTGTAAAATTTGTTGATGATTCAGACTATCAGAAACTGTATGACGAACTACGTTTCAAGGTTTTGTCTATTCAGAATGATTTACCCATAGATATGGACCCGCCTAAATTTACAGAGATTGCTATTGATGAATGGTTGCCAGCGCTGAACGTCATTCTTGTTGGGGAGAGGTCAAACAGAGCTCTGAGTCTTATTGCTGAAGAACTTAAAAATGAATTTGCTCGTATCCCGGGTGTAAAAGACGTTCGATTGAACGGTGAATATTCTCGTGAATTTCATATCGACTTGTCTCCAGCCAAAATGAATCGATACATGATTACGCTGGAAGAGGTTCGTAAAGCATTATTGGATGCCAACGTTTCTATTCCGGCAGGTGATTTTGATACAGGAAAAACAGAATACATAGTTGTCGTGGATGAACGATTCAAGACTCAGGAAGATATCGAGAAAGTAATTCTGCGGAAAGACAATGAAGGTTCGTTTGTCCGTGTAGGCGATGTGATGACGAAGGCGGAGTACAGTTATCGCGACCCTCATGTCATCACTTCTGTTAACGGGAAAGATTGTATTACGATAGCGGTTATGAAGCAGAGCACGGGCAATGCCATCGATATTTGTAACGCTGTTGAGGAGATAGTAGAGAAACATACAGAGCGGCTTGCAGCGAGCAAAGTACAGCCTGTTATTACGCAGGACCAGCGTGTATTCATTGATGAATCTATGAACATTATGGGTTCCAACTTGCTCGTTGGTATTACGCTCGTAATGGTAATTATCTGGATAGTAATGGGATTGCGAAATGCCGTCATTACGACTGTGGGCATACCGTTTTCTTTTCTTGTAACGATGATCTTTATGAAGGTGTCCGGCAACTCGCTTAACGAAATTACATTGTTCGCATTTGTGCTCGTCGCCGGTATTATTGTTGATGACGCTATTGTAGTGATCGAAAATATCTACAGGCATATTCAGCTGGGAGAGCCATTAAAGACTGCTGTTATCGATGGTGCGGCGGAAGTGGCCGTACCTGTTATTTCTGCTACATCGACGACGGTTGCGGCATTTTTACCTATGCTCATTATGTCTGGGTCTACAGGTGAATTCTTTGCGCAGATTCCGATCGCTGTCAGCTTTGCCATTGCAGCATCTCTTATTGAATGCCTGCTGATTCTTCCCTTACATTTTTATGATTGGCCGGGGGGGGAGAAGTTTGCTCACGGCTATACCCCTCCTGTAGATCAACCGTTTTTAATCAAATTTAAAGATGTTGCTGTCGCGATATTGCGCATATTCATGAAACATCGTGCAAAGAGCATTTGTGCGGTTTTTGTGGCATTCATAGGCGCACTTTTTTATTTTCGGTGTTTCTGTTTCCGGCACACTTCCGCTTCTTCGTATTAAGTTTTTTCCGGATAACTACAATATCTTCTACGTGAATGTGGAGGCTCCAGCAGGCACATCTCTTCAGGAGGTTTCTCGCAGGTTGAAAGAGATGACGGTCAATATTGATTCCAAAGGGAAAAATGTTGTTCGTGCTGCCACCGCTTTTGCCGGTTTCTATGTGAATGAAGATTATGAACAGGTTTACGGATCAAATTATGGCACGGTTAACGTTGAACTGCCTGAAGTTAATACCCGTATATTTGCAGATTATCCAAAGAATGACCCCATTGCGCATTTGGATACAATGCGAAAGGAACTGACAGAATATGCTCATAAAAATTGGGGTAAGCAGTGGGTGGTACGGGTTCGCGCTGAATCTGACGGGCCACCGACGGGGAAAGATTTGACCATTCGCGTTATGGGTGTTGATACCGGTAAGGTTGATATGCTGACCCGTGATATTATGAATTACATGAAAACGAATGAAGAATATTCTGAGTACTTGGTGGATTTACGACCCGACACGGGATATCCGAATAGAATTGTGCGTTTTGTACCGGATGAAATGCGAGTTTCGCAGTACGAGCTAACGCCAAGGCTTGTTGCCAGAATGGCAGGCTCGATTTTGGATGGTTCCCTTGTGGGCGAATTCAGGGCGGATGATGAAGATATTGATTTACGAATGCGGGTGGATCAACGCTTCTTACGCGCACCGGAAGATGCTTTGAGCATTCCTGTTATTGAAGAAGATATGGGGTCTATTCGTCTTGGTGATCTTGTAAAAATAGAAACATACACAGAGCCGGGACAGTTCAATAGATTTCAGGGAGAAAGGGCTATTACTCTTTCTGCTAATTTGAAACCGGGTTCTCCGTACTCACCTCCGTATATCGTGAATAATGTGGTGGAATATTACTCGACGATTCGTACAAAATATACCGGAGCGACGCTTAACTTCGCGGGTGAATATGAATCTACGCAGAAGTCATACTCATCTCTCATGTTCGCATTTTTAATTGCATTACTTGTTATCTACATGATCTTGGCAACACAGTTTAATTCATATGTGCAGCCGCTTATCATTCTCTCTGCCGTGGTTTTTGCTTTTATTGGTGTTGTTTATGGCGTTTTTTTTACCCGAACGTTATTCACCATTAACAGTTTTATTGCGACCATCGGGGTAACGGGGGTTGTAGTTAACGACTCACTTGTGCTTATTGCCTTCCTCAATAATTTGAGCCGGGACGGAATGCACAGGGATGAGGCTGTGTATGAGGGTGTTCGAATGCGCCTGCGTCCTATTTTGCTGACCACTCTTACGACAACCTTGGGGTTGCTGCCGATGGCTATCGGTATCCCGTATTACTCACTTAACTGGGGGCCAATGGCGTCTACCTTTGTTACGGGGCTATGCACTGCCACCTTGCTTACACTCTTCATTGTTCCTGTTTTGTGGCATCTCTTTATGGGACTACAAGAGCGTCTTTCAAAACCATAACTATGGTGAAATGATGATTGCCTGTTTGCCAACCATAGTGTTCGACTCTTGGCGTATGTGCGCTTTTTGAACGTTTCTGACGGTCAAACCGTAGAGCGTTTCAGTCAGCGGTGATCTGATTTTTCCGGAGTCGATAAGTTGTGCAATTTTGGTGAGTGTGAAGCCTTGCATTTGCATGTCTGATGTTTCGTACATGGTGCGAACCAGTGCAAACTCCCAGCATATTCGTGCAGATTTTGTTTTGAATAAACGAATATCCAATGGGCCATCAGGGTCATCAATAAGTGCAATTGCTCCCTGTGGTTCGATTAACTCTGCCATTGCTCCCCAATGTGCACTGAGGTGTGTTGTGCAGAATATAGAATCTACCCACTGTATGCCGAGAGCGCGAACCTGATCAACAAGATCTCCATGATGTGTGATGACGAAATCTGCACCCATGTCTTTGCACCAGTCCACAGTTTCTTCACGAGATGCTGTTGCTATGACAGTAAGCCCCACCCATTTTGCAAGTTGGATCGCCATTGATCCTACACCACCGGCACCTCCGATGATGAGGATGGTCTTTCCTGTGTTGGCGTAACCTGCGGAAATATAGCCAAGGCGAGTGAAGAGGGCGTCGTACGCTGTAAATGTTACTACAGGGAGTACGGCGGCTTCAGCGTATGAGGAAATTCTTGGTGTAAGGGCGGCAGTGCGCGCGTCTGCCAGTTGGTACTGGGCAAAGGAACCGGGATATTTGCCCTGACCCATGAAGTAGACATGGTCGCCTTTTTTAAATCGGGTAACTTCTTCCCCTGTATCAACAATCATTCCATTCGTGTCGTGTCCTAGAACAACGTGTGTTGAACTTGGAGTACGCATCCGGACTTTTGTGTCAACTGGGTTAATGGAAGTTGCTAAAACTTTTACAAGAATTTCTTGCCCTTTTGGGTGTGGGATAGTTCCCAGTCTTTCTGAGAATGTATCGTCCCTAACGGCATCACCGCCGCCGCGCGCTAATATCTGAAGCATAATATACCGCCTGTAACAAAATTTCTGATAGCTCTGTTGGTATTCTAGCAGTAAATTCTTAGAGGATTCCAGTGCAATCTTGAAAGAATACAGAGTCTAGTCATGCTCAGATTATTTAGAGGGCGATTGGGCGTGCGAAGTGCGTAAAAGGCTCGATAATGTGTTTATGCAGATCGCTGAATCGTAAAATTATGCAGGCTGATCATTTTGAGCACAAAAAGCTTAGTGAGCAAAGTACGCCTGAAGAACAAAATGAGCCTGATGAACAAAATGGGTCTGAAGAGCAAGATGGGTCTGAAGGGCAGAGTTCGCCTGATGAGTAGAGTAATCTTGATGAGCAAAGTAAGCCTGACGGACAAAGTTGGCTTGATGCGTAGAAGAAGTCTGTAGAATTAAGATAGTGTGATGATCAAAAAAAGGGATGCACAATAAGTGCATCCCTTTTTAGGTGAGCTGATAGCCTTACAGAATTACTCTGTAGGGAATTGGCTTCCGAGCTGGGTGGAGAGAATCGCTTTTGCAGATTCACAGACAACAGTGCAAGCGTAGCCACGTTTGTCTTTGGTTCCCACTCCTGGAATGAGGTACGCAACGTACCGAACGGAGAACACGAGCATATCCATGCCGCCAAAAAAGAGTGCGGTAAAAGGACAGTAGTGCTTCCAGAAGTACATCTGCTCGCTGCGTGTACGCGCTTTGATCGCTGCTGAACCGTTAAGGGCGTAATCAGCGCATTCACACTGTAAGGAGAATTTATCGAGAACGCGCGCAGTAGCCTGCGGCACGTAGTAGATTGCATAGGATGGGTTAAGTGATTTTACAATACGGCGGCAGAAATCTGCATCAGCAAGACCGGCGTAAAAACGCTCATCAAGCTGTCCGAGTTTTGTAATAATGTCACGACGGACAGCAGCAAAAGTGAAAGGAACAAAGTTCACAGTCATTGGCTGGTCGGCATCGCGAGTTTTAGAACAGGTGCAACCGAACATGCGCTTAAAGTTAGCAACAATACCCGGAAGACGATCAACGGTTTTCAGGCCGAGGTTGTCTGCACCAACTACTTTACCTCCAGCGATAGCGCAGGAAGCGTTAGTAGCAAATTGATCCATAAGGCGGCGGACGGAGCCTGCAAGTACTTCAACCTTAGGATCGATGAAAACAATAAGGTCGCCAGTTGCGCGTGCTACAGCCTGGTTGGCTGCTGCTGCATAGCCCTTATCGTCAGAGTTTTGGATAAGCTCAATCTCTGGGAGAGCTGTTTTTGCTATAGTGCCGCAGTCATCAGCAGATGCGTTATCTACAACGATAATCTCTGCTTCAAATTTAGATGCGGTTTGGTTTTCAATAGTTTGCTTAATTGAATCGAGACAGCGCCCGATAAATTTACTGGTGTTATTTGTTACAATAACAAAAGAAAGTTTCATGATTATGAATCCTTATGCTATGCACGTTTAGCTAATCCTACGGAGTCAGCTATGGGAGTTATGGATTCAACTGCCAGTTGGAAAAACTGGCCTAAATCCAAGTCCAGTTTCTCGCACTCTTTAATTCGGTCACGACTGACAGACGCAGCAAATGCCTTGTCTTTCATTTTCTTTTTTAAGCTTTTAGGTGTCATGCCTTCCATGCCGTTAGGTCGAACAAGCGCATTCGTGGCAATAAGGCCGGTAACAGTTTCAGCACAGCGAAGTGCCAGATCAAGTTTTGTAGTGGGTTCGTGGTTCGTGTGTTCCGAATTATGGGCGAGAATAGCATTCAGTGCTATTTCTGGAAGCTTTCCTTCGAGTAGTTCTACAGATTGCTTACCATGTTCTTCAGGTGTGTCCTTTGTGCTCGGAAAATCAAGATCGTGTAGTAAACCGGTCAACGACCAGAGGTCTTCGTCTTCACCAAAATGCCTTGCCAGTCCAGTCATAACTGCCTCAGTTTGCATGGCATGGTGAATCAAATGTGGCTCAGGTTTTTGTGAGTCCAGTAGTTGAAAAGCCCTTTCACGATCAATCATTTTTCTTCTCCTGAAATACATTTACAAAATCATGCGAACGTATTTTTCATAAACATGAATGCGCTAGAACACAACCATATATTCGATTTGTTGACACGAGCGTCAATAAAGCCGAAAAGAAAATGTTCTTTCAATAAATAAATGCTGATGACCTTTATGGCTCAGCATACAACATATACGTGCTGCTGTGGCAGCAGTGCGAAGAGTGGATCGCCATGTCATCAATAGCTGGTGTTAAGTTCCGAGAATATGGGAACATATACTATTTTGAAATAAAAGATCTTGAAGTCTCTATGGGGGACTGGGTCGTTGTTGATCAGGGACAGGGACTTGGTGAAGTCGTTGTTCTACGAGACGATGTACCGGCAGATGCAGAAAGTGATGAGCTTAAACAAGTAAACAGACTTGCGGAAAACGACGATCTGGCACGTCATCAGGAAAATGAAGGGCTTTCTCGAGAAGCATTTCAGTACTGCTTAGATTGTGTGCGTGAACGTAAGCTTGATATGAAGCTCGTTGATGTTGAAGTATTTTTCGACCGTAGCAAAATCATTTTCTACTTCACTGCACCTAACCGTATAGATTTTAGAGAACTTGTAAAAGATCTCGTCAAAAATTATCGCACTCGCATTGAACTGCGTCAGATTGGTGTACGCCATGAGACACAGATGGTCGGTGCGGTTGGTAACTGCGGCATGGTTTGTTGCTGCCGCAGATTTTTACGTAAATTTGCTCCAGTAACCATTAAGATGGCAAAAGAGCAGAATTTGTTTCTTAACCCTGCCAAAATTTCCGGCATTTGCGGAAGACTGCTTTGCTGCCTTTCTTATGAACAGCAGAACTACGAAGAGTTTCACCGCGCATGTCCTAAACTTGGTAAAAAGTACTTTACTGAGGATGGTTCCGTTAAAGTGCTGCGTGCGAACATGTTCCGCAACAGCGTTTCATTGCTCTCTGAGTTTAATGAAGAAATGGAAGTAACCCTTGAAGAGTGGGCAGAAATGAAAGCAACACGTCCGGATCAGGCATTGCAAGATGCTGCCCGTGCTGCTGCTAAAAAAGCTGCTGAAGATGCTGCCCGCGAAGAGCAGGAAGCAATAGAAGCAGAGGAAGAAGAAGCACGCCGCGTAGAAGTTGAAAAAGAACTTGAAGAGCGTGCAGAAGCTGAAGGCGTTGACGTGGATACCCTGCGCGAGCAGCTCGTCCGCAAGCCGGGCGTAAAGAGTGCTGATCCTATGAAACGCACTAGCCGCGGTAAACGTAAACGTAAACGCAAGCCTAAGTCCGACGAATAATCGTTGCGATTAAAGATAGAATATATCGTTGAAAAAAGACTTCATTGCTTTACCGTAATGAGGTCTTTCTCAACGAAAATTATAGAATGAGTGTTTGCTGTATGCAGCTGTGTATGCAGCCAGAAAATAAAATAAAGAATCCAGCGTCCGCTACCAGCGGGCGAAGCCGTCGGGAGATTCTCTTGGAACGCTTTTTTATCACGACTCCAATTTACTATGTGAATGCTAAGCCGCATCTTGGACACGCCTATACTACAATCATTGCTGATACAATGAAACGTTTCCAGCAGATGATGGGTAAAGAAACCTTCTTTCTTACCGGCACAGATGAGCACGGCGACAAGATTGTTCAAGCTGCTGAAAAGAACGAATGTTCTCCGCAGGAATACGTTGATCAGATCAGCCAGCTCTTTAAAGATCTCTGGCCTGAGCTTGGTATTTGCAACGATCATTTTGTTCGCACAACAGATGCTGCCCATAAAAAAGTAGTGCAGGACGTATTACAGAAAGTATACGATACCGGCGACATCTACTTTGGTGAATATGGCGGACATTACTGTTACGGCTGTGAGCGTTTCTACACAGAAAAAGAATTAGAAGACGGTCTGTGCCCACAGCATCAGACTAAGCCTGAATACATTGCAGAGAAGAACTACTTCTTTAAAATGTCAAAATATCAGGAATGGCTGAAGAAGCACATTCAGGATAACCCTGATTTCATTCGTCCAGAACGCTACCGTAAAGAAGTACTTTCTTTGCTTGATAGTGGTGAACTGGAAGACTTGTGTATCTCCCGTCCTAAATCCCGTCTTGAGTGGGGCGTAGAACTTCCGTTTGATAACAACTTTGTTACCTACGTATGGTTCGATGCACTGCTTAACTACGTTTCTGCTCTCGATTACCCTGACGGAGAGAACTTCAAAAAGTTCTGGCCTAGCGTGCAGCACATTGTTGCTAAAGATATTCTTAAACCACACGCAATTTTCTGGCCGACCATGCTGAAAGCAGCTGGTTTTGAGCCGTACAACAACCTTAACGTTCATGGCTACTGGCTTGTGAACGATACCAAGATGTCAAAATCTATCGGTAACGTTGTTGCTCCGCTTGATATGGCTAAAAAGTACGGTAACGATACTTTCCGCTTTTTCCTGCTGCGTGACATGCACTTTGGTAACGATGCAAGCTTCTCCGAAGAATCTCTTGCACTGCGCCACAATGCAGAGCTTGCCAACGACCTTGGTAACCTCTTCAGCCGCGTACTTTCCATGGTTAAAAAGTACTTCGGTGGTGTTGTTCCACAGCCTGCTGAGTACACAGAAGCTGATATGGAATTACGTGATTTAGCTTCTAATTCCTGCAAAAACTTTCAGCAGTTGTTTGATAACGTACGTTTTTCCTACGGTATTGAATCCCTTTGGGAACTCGTTCGTGCGTTGAACAAGTACGTAGATTCCAGCCAGCCTTGGACTCTTGCAAAAGAAGGCGACACAGCTCGTCTTGGTACCGTAATGTACACCATGCTTGAATGCATGCGTAAAGTTGCTGTACATCTGTGGCCTGTAATGCCTGAATCTGCTGAAAAACTTGTTGCGCAGCTTGGTCTTGAATTTGACCCGCTGACTGCAAATCTGCCAGCCGAAGTAGACTCATGGGGCACACTGCCTGTAGGCATCGAAATCGCTCCGGGTTCCAACTTGTTCCCGCGTGTTGATGTCGACAAGCTTCGTAAAGAAATTGAAGAAGCTGCTAAGGCTGCAAAGCAGGCAGAAAAAGCTGAAGAAACATCCGTGCAGGAAGTTGCAGCTCCTATCGAGTTTGATGACTTCGCTAAAGTTGACTTACGTATCGGCAAGGTTCTTGTTGTAGAAGATCACCCTAAAGCGGATCGTTTGTTCCGTTGCGAAGTTGATCTCGGCGAAGAAAAGCCGCGTCAGATTCTTGCAGGACTGAAAGAACACTTCACAGCAGAAGATCTTCTTGGCCGTCAGGTTGTCGTTGTGGCAAACCTGAAGCCTCGTAAGATTCGCGGTCTTGAGTCTCACGGCATGATGCTTGCGCTCAAAACTGCTGACGGTATGGAAATGCTTACCGCTTCCGGTGAAGTTCCAGCAGGAACCAAAGCCTCTTAGATTCTTTTAGTAAGATACCGGCGAAGTGCCCTTTGACTCAGGAGGTTAGACCTCTTGATTGGATGGCTTACCCCTTCCCACTGTGGAGGGGACGACCTCTTGATGCATTATGTGAGTAGAGCGTCGTTTGACTAGGTGTCCTAGACTTAATGAGATATATCCCCCGTATCATTTTATGATACGGGGGTTTTTTGTTGCGAAATAGTCTTGTGTAAAAATCTACATATTACGGAATGCTAGAAAAAACTTAAAAAGCAATAGTTACAGAATACTTGGCGGGCAGCATATTAATTTGTGGACTGATTTTTAGCATAAAAAAAAGGCGCACCATTATGGTGCGCCTTTTACTTTTGCAGCGAATTACTTACTCATTTCAACGCCACGATCTTGGGCTTTGAAAATAGAATCGATAATATTTCCGCGGATGGCAGTTCGGTCCATATGGTTCACAGCGGCAATGGTAACACCAGCAGGTGAGCAGACCATTTCGCGAAGTACAGATAAGTGGTGATCAGACTCGTCCGCAAGCTTTGTAGTGCCTTTGAAGAGATTGATCGCCATTTCGGTAGCATCGTTTCTATGGAAACCAACGCTGACGGCAGCTTCTGTTACGGCTTCAATAAAGTAGAGCACGTAAGCAGGACCACAACCGGCAATAGCAGTGAATGCATTGAATTTAGATTCAGGCAAGACCATAACCTGACCGAGCTGTTTGAACATGGTCTGAATGGCTGTCTGTTGCACCTCTGTAAGGGACGGGTCTTCAAAGCAGAAAGCAAAGATGCCTTCGCCTACCATTGCTGGCGTATTCGGCATGCAGCGAATTACAGGGCAGTTTCCGCCGCTGTGTTTAATAAGCGTTTCCATGGAAACACCTGCTGCAATAGAAATGATGACCTTGTCCTTAGTGAGTGCAGGCTGGATATCTTCGAGCACTGTTTCGACATAGTCGGGCTTAACCGCAAGCAATATAAAATCAGCCTGCTGGGCAAGTTCGATATTAGAGTCGCATGCTGTGCACGGAACATTACCACTTGGATCATATCCAATAAGGGAAATGTTCTTTTGGGACTCAAGACCGCCTAAAATAGCGGAACCCATATTACCGCAACCGATACAGCCGAACGTATTCATGTTAACCAGTGATCTCCAGATTATTAAAGAAGTAATTAATCTCGTACAGAGCTGTTTCAGGAGCATCGGAGCCATGAACTGAGTTGGCTTCAATGTTTTCTGCAAACTCTTTACGGATGGTACCCTCTGCAGCATCTGCAGGGTTGGTAGCACCCATAATTGCACGATAGGTTTCAATTGCGTTTTCGCCTTCAAGAATAGAGCAGACAACAGGACCTGATGTCATGAATTCAATAAGGCTTTGGAAGAAAGGACGTTCCTTATGAACGTTATAGAACCCTTCCGCCTGTTCTTTTGTCATGCGAATTTTTTTCATAGCAACCACATTAAGGCCTGCACCTTGGATGTGCGCAAGGATTTTGCCTTCGAGGTTGCGTCCAGTTGCATCTGGTTTGATGATAGAAAAAGTTCTCTGAATCATTGCCAATGATCCTCCAAATAGAAAGGTAATTGAAGGATACAACTGTCGAGATTTATGTATGTGGTATCCGACTTCCGTTGTATCAAGCCCGCTAGAAGTCCAGAAGCTCCGACAACTTGACAACCGCAACCCTTCCGTTGCGCTGTTTTTCCCACTCTTGCAGCGCTAACAAGGTGGTGGGATACGGGTGCCCGATTGCAATGGCGGTACCTTTAGCCAATGCAATGCGTTCAGCTTTTTTCAGCTGGTGTAAAGTGCTCTGAACTTCCTTCACATTATCGATGAAAACATTTCTCCTGAAGGCAATTAGCCCTTGCCTTTTCGCCTCATTGAAAAACACTGATTTTGCATGAGTCATACTGTCCAGAACAAAGAACCCACTTTCCTTTGCTTCCAGTGCAACCTCTCGTACTGCTTCACGGTTCTGTGTGAACTTAGATCCCATGTGGTTGTTTAGCCCAACAGCCCCGGGAATAAGTTTGAAATTAGCACGGAGAGTAGCTCGAATGTCTTCAGATGTCATATCAACGTACACGGCGCCAGGTCCCGGCTTAGCATCAGCAGACATCGGCTCCATTGGCTGATGAATGATGATTTCGCGGGAGAAAGCACTAGCTACATCTGCAATCTCTTTTGCATACGACGAACGAGGCCATATGGCGAAGGTTACAGGATAGTCTAAGCTTGCAAGCGAATGTGCTGCCGAAATGCTTTCACCAAGGTCATCTATCACAATAGTTAGATGGCCGCCAATATCCAATGTTGCAGGGATCTTATTGGGATCCACTGTGCCATCGGTTTGGTTAAACTTAAGCAGATGTGTTTCCACATCGTTAAAGGTTACGCGGTACATGGTGCCGGAGAGTTTGGTCAGATTTGCCTTGTCTGACCATTGAACCAGCGCCGTTGCAATCGGCGTAACGAGTTCGTCAGCATTATACTTTGAGTTAATGCGTAACTGTTGGAAGTGAAATGTCTCATCGCCGAACCGCTGCTGTTCGATAGCTATAAGCTCAATGTCGGAGGTAGAAACCTTTGCGTCCTGCAATGCACGTAAGATGGCATAGTCAATACGCTTAACGCCTTCTTCCATCGGGGCATCAAGTCTTTCTTCATACGGCAAGGATGCTGCGCTCACCGGAGCGCGCATTTCTGCCATAGGTTCAATGTTCTTTTTATCAGGAGCACTGGTGAGTACGCAAAAAAGAGCGACCAAGGTAATACAGCAAATAACCGCAAGTGCATAGTAAGGCCAGCGCGGCGGCTGGTTCTGTCGCGAGTCAGACATCTAAGCTCCCTAAAGGAAAATTCAAATACCCAAAACTCATACATCAGAGTCGATCGATTTAAAAGATACAAAAAAAGGGGAGAGCACGGTTTGTGCTCTCCCCTTAGGAATGTAGGTATATTAGTGTAAGCTTTTGATACGCGGGAGCGTTTCAACAAGATCCATAGCGAGTCTGAGCTGGTTGTCTTTATCAAGGCGTTCCTGCACAGCTTTATCTCGTTTGAAGGCAGATTTCTTTTTGCCTTTGCCAACTTTTTCAAGATGACCGTTAAGATCTTTTTCGCGTGGAGCATTAAGGAACTTAATAGGATCTTTTTCTTCTTTTGCCGGGATTTCAAATGGAACCAGAAGGTCTGGCTCAATGCCTTTAGCCTGAATAGAGGTGCCGTTCGGGGTATAGTAACGGGCAATGGTAAGCTTGATAGCACTACCATCGTTCAGCGGGATAATGTTCTGTACAGAACCTTTACCAAAGCTTGGTTCACCAATAATCAGTGCGCGGTTATGGTCGCGCAGTGCGCCGGCAACAATTTCAGAAGCAGAAGCAGAGCCTGCGTTAATAAGCACAACCATAGGAGCTGTGATGTCCGCAGACTGTTTAGCAGCATCAAAGTTACGGGATTCATTCCCTTTACCTTTGATGGAAACTACAGTGCCGCCCTGAAGGAAGATATCTGCAATTTTAATGGACTGATCGAGCAGGCCGCCGGGGTTGTTACGTAAATCGAGAACAACGCCTTTAATTTTATGTTTCTTTTTGTAAGCAGTAAGTTTTTCTTTAAGCTCGTCTGTTGTGTTCTCAGAGAAACGGCTGAGGCGAATCCATACGATTCCGTCATCGAGTTCACGCACTTTTGCGCTGATGAGTGGAATGGAGTCACGAACGATTTCTACTTCGCGAGGAGCTTTTGCTTTTTTGGAAAGAATGGTCAGCTTAACTTTGCTGCCTTTTTCGCCTTTGATACGTGAAACGGACTCGCGCAGACCTAAGTCCTGTGTGAGGCTACCGTTTACTTCAAGAATTAAATCGCCGGCAGCTAAGCCAGCTTTATCAGCAGGAGTATCTTCAATAGGTGTTACCACTCGGAGTACACCTGATTCATCTTGCGTGATTTCTACGCCGATGCCGAAGAATTCACCGGTGGTGGATTCCTGCATGCTCTTGTATTCTTCCTGATCCATGAAAGTGGAGTGCGGGTCGAGAGACTGGAGCATGCCGTCAATGGCACCGTTAATGAGGTCTGTTCTTGGAACGTCCTGTACATAATAGCGTTCAACAAGATCCAGAATCTGGCTAAATCGCTTGAGAGACTCAAACTTGCTTTGTGCATCGGTAGCCATGCCGGGAATAGAAGAGAAAGCAAGTAAAGCTGTAGTCATGATGGCGACTAACCACATAGTAATGCGCATTATCAAAGATCCTCCAGATGTTGATCTTTATTTTTAATCCAGTGCTGAGAGCCACGTCTCTGGATTAATTGCTTTTTGATGAAAGCGCAATTCGAAATACACTCCTGTCCCATCTACTGCGGGGTAGAAGCCTGCATTGCCGATCATCTGTTTTTGTTTAATGACATCGCCGACTTTGAGCATACTGTCGGCGAGAAATGCATACAGTGAAAAATACTCTTCACCGTGCATTACAATAACAACTCGTCCGAATCCTCGTAAGACATCGTTGTGCACAACTTTGCCACTGGAGACGGCCTTAATTTTGCTGCCTTTTTGTAGAGCAAGTCCGATTCCGCGAACGGGGGGCTTATTCCTAGGTTTGAACCGCTTGGCGATAACGCCATGGGCAGGCCAGGGCAGAACACCTTTGAGAAGAGGGAAGTTTGCACCTGCCTTTCCCTTCTCTTCAAGTTTATAGTTCAGCGTTTCAATAATTGAGAGAACGTTACGCAGTGACGATTCTGCTGAAGCTCGCTGCTTGCTGACTTCTTTAAGTTGTTTACGGTGGCGTAGCTTCTGTTGCAAAAGTTGATCTTTCTTTTTGTTAACTTCTGCAAGTTGTCGCTTTGCCTTGGCAGAAAGTGCAGACTGTTTTGTTGCAAGTAGCTTTAGCTTGGCTTCTTGCTCCAAGAGTGAGCGCTGTTTTTTTTCTACCTTTGTGTACAGTGTCGAGGTCCATGTATAGCGTCTGTCCAGCTCGTCCCAGTTATCTGCTGCGTTGCTGGTAAGCACTCGGCTATTAATGTACAACGGCCATAACTTTTTAACCAATGATATCAATTCTTTTTGTGCTAATTTATTCTTGGTATTCAGCTTGTTGTATTCAAGTACCAAGGTTTTATTCTTTGTGGTCAGCTCGAGGTATTTTTTTTCTCGAGCGCCGATTGTGCGGGTAAGTTTGGCTGCTATTGTTTCTTCTTGAGTGAGCGTGCGCTGTAGGCGCTGTGCTTTGCGTTTCAGCGTTGTGAGTTTTTTCTTTTTACTCTCAGCCTGCCGTTTTTCCTGTTTCAACTTCTTAGTGATAGATGCTGCATCTTCAGCAAAAGCAGTGGGGCATGTTGTTACAAAGGACAACATGATGAGTATGAGGAGTATGTACAGGAAATTCTTTTTCATTTGATGCCTTCGGTGAGGGGCTTTGCCCTTTACCCGTAGGGACGTCCTCGAATTTGAACGAGGGGATATATTCTTAGGGCACAATAAGGTATGTTACCCATATAGCAACTAATTACGCTTCATGGTGTTATTTAGTCTGTTATTCTAGATCACTGTGTATGGTAGACTTGTGACGTGTGCATCAAATTACAGTTTTGATGCTTTTTTTACGTCGAATGGCTGGCTGAGATAATTATGCAGCGGTATGCATAAGCAAACGTTAAGCCCGAAGTCTGGCAAGATCTACATCGATGTTAGGGGCTTTCGCGTGACACCGGTCAGACATAGAGAATGCTACGAATCATACGAAAATTGTTCGTGTGGGGCGTAGCAATAATGCTGAATTGCTTTATCTGCTATGTCGTATCTGTTTTTGATGCAGAATGCAAAAGTGCAAGAGTTCATCCCCCAAAGTCATACGCTATGGAGGGCTTTTTAGGGGTAGCTGCTCTTTATTCCAAAAAATTACGCAAGGGGCATGTCTCGCATCGTGCCTCTTTTTTTAGACACCATTCCTTCGCGATACGAACTATGAAGGCATGGTATTCGTTAAAGAGGGCAACATCATGTGGCAACACATCCATGAAAAAATCACGGAGGTCATCGTAGTAAATGTCCTCTTCAATTAAGCTGTGGCGATTGAAAATACGCCTTGTGTAGGCATCAACAACAAAAGACGGGCGACCAAATGCATAGAGCAAAATAGAGTCTGCTGTTTCTTGTCCTATGCCGTTAACCGCTAGCAACTCTGAACGTAATTCATCAATTGATAAATGATCAACTGCCGAGAATTCAAAGTTTGCAATGTCCTTAAACCAGCGGAGCAAATTTTGTAGCCGTTTTGCTTTTAGGTTGTAGTAACCGGCTGGGCGTATAAGTGCTGCCAGTTCATCTTGTGTTAAGTCAAGCATGGACTGTGGTGTGAGTAGGTTCTGTTGCTTCAGGGTCTGGATAGCTTTTTCGACATTCTTCCAGTTTGTATTCTGTGTAAGGACCGCACCAACCATCACTTCAAACGTGCTGTCAGCAGGCCACCAGTTACTGTTCCCAAGTTCGTTTCGGATAGCTGTAAACATATCCATAAGTAATTTTTCACGATTCATAATGTTAATAACTGTACGCCGATAGACACATGCTGGCAAGAAACTGCTGGTACATTGTGTTCTTTGTACAACATCAGTGTGTTTTAAAATGTATCCATGCTGTGGGATATCGTAATTAATAAAATGATAGTTATATGAATCTACAAGTTTTCATGCAGAGAGATTGAAAGATAGAGCCTACAGATAGGTACAATTAAGTTGTGTGCACAAAGTAAACATTATACGTAAAAAGTATATATTGTTTGTTATAATATGTTTGTATTGTGGGCTTTAAAGTAAAAAAAAGTATTAATGCTTTCATAAGAGGGCTATTATGCATACTCTAAAGATAGTTTTACAATGTATACCATTTCTGATGTATGCTTAAAAGACTATGATTTACTCAGATAGCTATCTAACGTGATATGTACTTGTGCAACATACTTGTTCAGTATGGATTTTTTTTGTTGTTTCATAATCATATTCTCTATTGACATAGTGAAAATCGATGTTTACAAAGTTATTAAAGTTTCTGCAATTGTAGAAATAATAAGTTGGATTTAGCTGCTGAGGCATATCATTACGCCTATTGGTGCTTCAGCGTATAATTCTTCCCTACACTTTATATGCACCCCATATAACTTAAGAGCGTCCTGTTTACTACAGGACGCTCTTTTGCGTTTGGGATATTTTGAGAAAATACTATGCTGTTGTGTATGATAAATAAGCTAAAAAATATTCAAAACAGGGACTTTTGTAATAAAGGTGTTGTTTCTTATTTTTAAACAGCAGTAGTAGTGAATAAAATAATAAGCAATTGCTTGTTTAGTATAGAGTTTGTTAGAATGATTACTGTAGTGCAATACGAATTTCTGTCAGTAACTCATCAACTGGTGTTTTTTCGATGTCATTAAGGTAGACCTGAATTGATGGGGCTTCCTGCAGTTCTTCTCCTGATTGAGGTAGCCATTCACCTAGTAACGCAGCATAGGTAATGTAGAGCGTTTCATAAGAGCCTTTATGAGTAACTGTGGCGTAGCGGCCACCTGCAATTTCTTTTTTGTCTGCACCTTTTGCCACCGTAAAAGATTCCGGTATGACCATGCATGCATCGTAGCGGCATTTTTCCGCTGGTGTCGTTTTAGGGTCGTCATGGCAGAGTCCTAAAAATTCTGGCGGATTTTCAAACAAACCTTGCTTTCCAGCCCAAGTACACAATTCTTCGTGTACTTCTCCACAGCCTTGGTAGTCTCCGACATACCTCAAACATGCAACATGTATTGTCGGTATGTTGCGTACATCTACTGTTAAATCGTGTTCTTTCAACAGGCTATGTTTGGTTGTCATGAGGGTTTCTCCTGATATAAATTCATGTTCCGGCGAACACTTCCTATAATATTTGGGAGTGTAGCCACACCAACGTTTGAATGCACGAGTGAATGCTTCCTGCGAACCGTATTCAGCCTGTAGAGCGATATCGATGATCTGCCTGTTGCTGTAGAGTAGCGCATTCGCTGCGCGTTGCATTTTCAATCGACGCTGATACTCCGCAACTCCTTCTCCCACGAGGCCTCTGAATACATGATGGAAGTGATGCGGTGCATACATGCTTTTTTCTGCCAGCATAGCTAGGGATACTGGTTCGTCTAAATGCTGCTCTATATAATGTAGGGCGCAGCGGATGCGATCGTGTGCATTCATGTCAGTGTCTCCATGAAATGTATCTTGCCTGAACTCTGAATCTTTTTCTTGATCGTTTTTGCTAAGTTGAAGTTGTAATTTCCAAGATGAAAATTCTCTCTCTTGTCTGCGTGGAGATTAAGCCGCAATTGGGACTATGAATAATACGACCTCGAATCATGGGGGTGCAGGGGGATCATCTCCCTGCCCGCCGGAGGCAAAAAAAAATCAAAAATTTCAAAAAAAACAAAGAACTGAACTCTTATTTTTTCTTTAACGCTCTGTTTGTTTTGCGTGTCGGTTCTGCGGTGAGTGGATGTTCAGGCCATGGATGCTTTGGGTATCTCCCGCGCATTTCCGACCGGACTGAGGTATATCCGTTTCCCCAAAAGGATATGAGGTCGCGCGTAACTTGCAGCGGTCTTCCGGCAGGAGATAACAGGTGTATAGTTAATGGTAGTTGTCCACCTGCTATGGTTGGCGTTTGCGGTGCCCCAAACATTTCTTGAAGTTTTACAGGTAGGGTAGGTGCAGTTGGTTCACTGTAGTCTATTCGAATGGTTGAACCAGACGGAACGGTGAAATGGGTAGGAGCCAGTTTTTGCAGTGCGACCTGTTGTGCCCATTCTAATGATGCAAGCAAAATAGTTTCAAGATCTAGCTTACGTAGATCTGATGCTTTGCGCATTCCTGTAAGGTATGGTGAAAGCCATGTTTCGAGGGTGCTGAGAAGCGACTTTTCTGACACGTCTGGCCATTCATATGGATTTGTTGCGGAATTGCGCAACTGAGGGTGTGTATGCATAAATGTAAGACGTTCGCGCAGACGCAGGGCATCTGTAGTCCATGGCAATGAGGACAAGCCAAGGCTTCTAACGCCTTCAAGCATTGCAGTAAGGATTTGCTCTTGTGACGTCGTTGAAGATGGTTGTTGTGCAAGAATGAGTTCGCCAAGTTGTTCTGTTTGCAAGGTCGCGACTGAGGCGGTTTTATTGACCCACGCTACGAGATGTTGTGTGCGGATTTGCTTTTGGAAGAGTGTTTCTATCTCAATAATATCTATGGGGGCACAGCGCCATATGCGGCTGGTAGCATGTGCATCATTTAATTCAGCAACAACTATGAATGGTGTGGCGGCGAGAGGGCTGTCTTCTGACAGTTGCGCTTTTCGTCCGTTTGTAAGTTTGTATTCAGTACGGCTGCCAGCGTGCAGTTTGCCTATGCGATCTGGATAGGCAAGAGCAAGGCAGGCTCCGGTTACGTCTGAGTCGATCCTTTCTGTTGCGGGAATCTTCAAGAGTTTGCAAAGATGCTTGGACGTTTTTTCGATCGCAGGGCTGGATGCGGCCTGTTCTACGAGATGTCGCAAGTCTGAGCCTTGTGCTCTTTCAGAGAGAATAGCGGCAAGGGTGCAGGCGGTGTAACCGTAGCCGTTGTTTTTAGCTGTGACGATCATATGTGCAAGCCGTGGATGCAGCGGCAGTGCTGCGATAGTTTTGCCATGATCTGTAATGGAAAAATCTGTGTTGAGTGCTCCAAGCTGCTGTAGGAGCGTGAGTGCTTGGCTGTAGCTGCTTGCTGGTGGAGTATCCAACCATGCGAGAGCGTGGACACCATTTTCACCGTAGGCACCCCATTGGGCTAGTTCAAGGGCAAGCGGTGCCAAGTCTGTTTCTTTGATTTCTGGTGATGCGAATGCACGGAATGAATTCTCCTGAACTTCTGACCACAAGCGATAACATACACCACTTTCTAAGCGACCGGCACGTCCGGTTCGTTGGGTTGCAGCCGCAATGGAAACAGGTTCTGTGATGAGTCTGTTCATTCCGGTTGCAGGTGAAAAACGTGAGGAACGCGATAAACCGCTGTCGATAACGACGCGGATTCCCTCAATGGTGAGGGAGGTTTCTGCAATGGAAGTAGCGAGAACTATTTTTCTGCGTCCTGTTTTTGCTGGAAGAATGGCTGCGTCTTGCTGTTTCTGTGGTAGATTCCCGTACAGCGGTGCGATGTCCACATTTTGCGGTGACGTGGATTTGAGCATGTCTGCAACACGGGTTATTTCTCCGGCACCGGGTAGGAAAACGAGAATGCTACCTTCGTCGTTTGTCATGGAGTACTGGATGGTTTTGACCACGTGGTTGAGTAGAGCGGGGATGTTTTGACCAACACGCGTGGCAAGAGCTTGTGGCATGGGCACATGTTTGATGGTAACAGGATAGCTTCTTCCTTCACTGCTGATAACGGGACAGTTGTTGAGCAGTGTGGAAATTTCTTGTGTGTCGAGCGTTGCGGACATGACAAGAATCCGCAGGTCATCGCGCAGAGCTTCCTGAATTTCAATTGCCAGTGCCAAGCCTAAATCTGCATGAAGGCTTCTTTCGTGGAATTCATCAAAAATGATGCTCGAATATGCGGAAAGTTCAGGATCATTCTGGATGATCCGCGTCAGAACTCCTTCCGTAACGACTTCAATTTTAGTCTCAGAAGATATTTTGGTATCGTTTTTTACACGATATCCAATGGTTTTGCCTACTTGCTCACCAAGGGTGCTGGCAAGGCGCGCAGCAGCGGTGCGAGCCGCTAAACGTCTTGGTTCGAGCATAATAATCTTTTTTTCTGTCAGATGAATATTTTTTAGTAATGCGAGTGGAACTCGTGTGGTTTTACCTGCCCCGGGAGGCGCGTGAAGCACGGCATTCGGGGATTTTGTAAGAGTCGACACGATTTCAGACAGGCTTGAATCGATAGGAAGTCGTGGTAATTTTTCAAAAAAGTTTGTGTGCATAAACAGTAAGTAGGTGTGTTTTATGTGAATAAAGTAACATGCATTCTATACCGGAGAAAGCCTCGCAACGTAAGAGAATATGCGGTTGAAGAAAATAAAAAAAGCAATCTGAAAAATTCTTTTTGCAGGCTTGCGTCATTTTAGCGCTCAATTTTTTAGTTTTCTGCAAAAAATTCTACGCATATTGACGTAAATGCAAAAGTATGTGTATGGCTCATTGAACTACTTAGCTATATGCACAAAGTTTGCGGGATGAACAGAATGATGAAAGTTTAGCAAAATAGACTTTTATCTAAGATAGGTAGCCAAACTGGGAAGGCCACTTTTCTTTCTCCTCGCATCGAGCTGCATAACGTTTCGTACGGCGGACTAATCCAACGCTGCAAAACTAGGATTGTGTTAGTCTGTATGATTGGCTTGATGTACTATAATGCTCACACAGAATGCTTTTTTCTTTGATTATGAAATGGGCGCTTGATTCGGATCCTCATGTTGAGACGCATAAATGTGGTGAAAATTCTTGTGTAGAGCAATACCTGTTCGTTTACCTTATAAGGGAGGGTGAAGAGATGGCCGCTGTGGAAACAGAACATAAGACCTTGGATCCAAAGAATCACGCTGACTGGGAAGTTGCTCAGGATGCTGAGAAACGGATGAAGACCATCTATGCGATTGCAGACGAGATGGGACTTTCTGAAAAGGAACTTCTTCCGTACGGACACTACATGGGTAAGATTGATTACCGTGCAGTACTTAAACGTCTCGAGAACAAACCTAACGGTAAGTATATTAACGTAACCGCTATCACTCCCACTCCGCTTGGTGAGGGCAAGTCCACAACGACTATCGGTCTTGTACAGGGACTTGGCAAGCGTGGTAAAAAATCTTCTGCTGCTATTCGTCAGCCTTCCGGCGGCCCTACCATGGGTGTTAAAGGCGGCGCAGCCGGTGGCGGGCGCTCTCAGTGCATTCCACTTACTCCTTTCTCCTTAGGTTTTACCGGCGATATTAACTCTATCATGAACGCTCATAACCTTGCGATGGTCGCTGTTACTTCACGTATGCAGCATGAGCGTAACTATGATGATGAGAAGCTGGAAAAACTCTCTGGCATGAAGCGTCTTGATGTTGATCCTAGTCGTGTTGAAATGGGCTGGGTTATCGACTTCTGCTGTCAGTCATTACGTAATATTATTATTGGTATTGATGGCGTAAATGGCGAGCGTGACGGCTACATGATGCGTTCTAAATTTGATATTGCTGTTTCTTCCGAAGTAATGGCAATTTTAGCAGTAGCTAAAGACCTTAAAGACCTTCGCGAACGCATGGCTAAAATTATCGTTGCATACGATAAGAAAGGTAAGCCTCTTACTACTAAAGATTTCGAAGTTGACGGCGCTATGACCGCATGGATTGTAGAAGCCGTTAACCCTAACCTTATCCAGACTCTGGAAGGACAGCCTGTTATCGTACACGCTGGTCCGTTTGCAAACATTGCAATCGGTCAGTCCTCCATTATCGCAGATCAGGTTGGTCTTAAACTTTCTGAATACCACGTAACAGAATCCGGCTTTGGCGCGGATATCGGCTACGAAAAATTCTGGAACTTGAAATGCCACTACTCAGGCCTTAAGCCTGATGCAGCAGTTGTTGTTGCTACTATCCGTGCACTTAAGTGCCACGGTGGTGCTCCGGTGCCTCTTCCAGGCAAACCGCTTCCCGCAGAATACGACGGCGAGAACGTTGAATGGGTAGAATTAGGTTGTGCAAACCTTCTGCACCACATTAACATCGTTAAAAAATCTGGCGTTTCTCCTGTTGTTTGTATCAACGCATTTGTTACCGATACTGATGCAGAAATTGCAAAAGTACGTGAACTTTGTGAAGCAGCCGGTGCCCGTGTAGCACTTTCCCGTCATTGGGAACACGGCGGTGACGGTGCTCTTGAACTTGCAGACGCAGTAATTGCAGCCTGTGAAGATGATACAGAGTTTACACCATTGTATACTTGGGATATGCCTGCACGCGAACGTATTGAGCGGGTAGCTACTGAAGTATACGGAGCAGATGGTGTTGATTATTCTGTTGAAGCACTTCGGAAGCTGAAGGCTATTGAAGCCGATCCAAAGTCAAGTGAGCTTGGTATGTGTATGGTAAAAACTCACTTGTCACTTTCCGATTCTCCAGCAAAAAAAGGTGTTCCAACTGGTTGGCGTCTCACCATTCGCGATGTTCTTATCTTCGGTGGCGCAGGATTCTTTGTTCCGGTAGCAGGTGCTATTTCACTCATGCCGGGCACAGGTTCTAACCCATCATTTAGAAGAATTGATGTTGATCCTGATACCGGACAGGTAAAAGGGTTATTCTAGCAAGAAAAAGCGCGCGTGCGCTGTTTTGTCGAGCTCCGTTTTTAACGGAGCTCGCTTATATGCGCATTGCCAAAAGGAGCAGACGATGAGTGCTGAAATTATCAGTGGAACCGAGATGCGCGCAGCAATTCTTGAAGAACTGCGCGGAGAAGTAGCGGCTATTAAAGAAAAATACGATACCGTACCCGGTCTTGTGACAATTCTTGTCGGGGAAAATCCGGCTTCTATAAGCTATGTGACCCTTAAAGTGAAAACCGCACTCAGCCTTGGTTTTCACGAAATTCAGGATAACCAGCCTGAAGATATTACTGAAGATGAGCTACTTTCGCTTATCGATAAGTACAACAACGACTCTTCTATTCACGGCATCTTAGTTCAGTTGCCGCTTCCAAAGCATATTGATGAAGAAAAAGTCATCACTGCTATCAATCCAGATAAAGATGTTGACGGATTCCACCCTGTAAACCTCGGCCGTATGGTTCTTGGTGGCAGAGACGGCTTCCTTCCGTGTACCCCTGCGGGTATTCAGGAAATGATCGTGCGTTCCGGTACGGAAACAAGCGGTGCGGAAGTTGTTGTGGTTGGTCGCTCTAATATTGTGGGTAAGCCTATTTCCATTATGATGGGACAAAAAGGCGTGGGTGCCAACAGTACAGTGACCATGGTTCATACTCGTACAAAAGATTTAGAAGAGCATTGCAAACGTGCTGACATTCTTATCGTTGCTGCAGGTGTTCCGAATCTCGTGAAACCAGAATGGATTAAACCGGGCTCTACTGTAATCGACGTTGGTGTTAACCGCATTGGTACTGCACCATCCGGCAAAGCGCTGTTAAGCGGCGATGTTGAATTTGCCAAAGCAAAAGAAATTGCCGGTAAAATTACTCCAGTTCCCGGGGGCGTAGGTCCTATGACAATCGCAATGCTCATGAAAAGTACTGTCGCGTCTGCATGGCGTCACCTTGGGTCTTCATAAGTCCCTTTGTCGATAGTATAGATTAGAGGTATCGATTGTAACGATAGTTTTAGAAGGCCGTTAACTTGAATGTATGTGAGTTAACGGCCTTTTGTCCTACTGATAGTATTGAATTAGATTGGTAGGAAATAGAGAAGCGGCATACACGCAGTGTTACAGACTGACGTTCAGTCTGTAAGGAGGAACAATGAGCTGCTGCAGTGAAGAAATTTCTCAAGAAATGTGGAAAGAGGTTGATTGTGTTATCGAGCGCCATCGTGAAACTCCCGGAGCGCTGATTACAGTACTTCGCGAAGCACAAAATGTTGTGGGTTGGTTCCCGCAGG